>JAFKLU010000363.1 GCA_017304105.1 Sphingomonadales bacterium | reverse complement strand
CAGGCAGCATCGTGTTCAGCGTGCTGAGATAGGCCTTGGCCGATTGCAGCGGCTGGCGCAGATCATGGCTCGCCGCCGCCAGAAAACGGGTCTTGCCGTCATTTGCCCGGTCCGCTTCGAGCTTGGCCTGCACCAATTGCCGGGTCCGCTCGCCGATGGCGCGCTCCAGATTTTCATAGCTGCGGCTGACGGTTTCTTCCGCACGCCTGATCTTCGTCACGTCGCGGGCAACCAGCACGGCGCCGAGCAGCGCCCCGTCCTCACCCCGGACCGGCGCAAAACTGAAGCTGCCGACCCAATGCAGCGCGATATCGGATCGATAAAGGCGATATTTGGCCTGTCTGGCGCTCTCTCCGAGCAGCGCGCGCTGCACGGGCGTCGCACCGGCGGGAATGGGGCGACCCTCCAGATTCTGAAACTCGATCTGGGAAAAGTCTGCTTCCTGCATCGCCGCCCGCCCCGGAAATCGAAAGAAGGTCGCAAATGCCTCGTTCAGCTCGACAAGCTTGCCGGTCCTGTCGAAGATCGCGACGGCGTCATTCATGCTGGCGAAGGCCGCATTGAGGAAGGCGCGGCGCGATTGCGCCTCATAGGCCGCAAGCCGCTCGGGCGCCTGAAGCTCCGGGTCGCCTTTCGGAGCGTCGGCCTTGACGAGCCGGGGGAGGCTCTCCGAACGCATCCGCCCGTTGCCGCCCTGCAGGCGACGATCCCGATCCTTGCGATTGTCAGCGAGCCCCATCCGACCAGTCCCTTCAGAAGATCTCGAACATTTTCCGATATGCTTCATTCCAAAATGATCGAGGGCGCCTGCTCCACTCGGCTCGGCTCGCCCGTGCCTGCATGGTCAACCGGTCCAGGTGCGGCCATCCACCGCTGTGGGAGTGACAATGGATGGCCGCGTGTCCTCGACCTGGAGGGGCCAAGCCGACGACGAGGGGGGTCTCGATCCTGGCAACGGGCCCGCATTCCAAAGCCCCCCGAGCGGGCCTGGGACGCCTCGCCGTCACACATCGGCTGCCAGCTCGACGGCGGTCATCTTCGCGGGTTGACCTTGTCGGCGGGCTTACGATTCAGTGCTCAGTGACCTCCATTTGCCAGACTAGCTGCGCTTGAGCGCCTTCCAAATCGGTGATGCGCACTAGGGGATGACCTTAGGGTATCGCCCCCGGCACTTCGGACCCTGTCCGCATTCAAATGCCGTGCGAGATGCAAATTCACGCCATTCGTCCTACTCGTCGATCCCCGCCGCAAATGCGATGCGAAGCGCATCGGGAAAACTCGGAACCCCCAGCTTCAGCATGATATTGGCGCGATGCACCTCCACGGTGCGAGGGCTGATGCCGAAGTCGTGGGCGATGGTCTTGTTCGGGAAGCCCTTGGCAAGCCGTGCGATCACTTCCCGTTCACGCGGCGTCAGCGCGCCCAGTTTCGAGATCGCCTGCTCCCTTTCCAACTGTTTGTGATTCTCCTCCTCGATGCGGGCGAACCCCCTCTCGCCGACCTGGAGAAGCGCGCTGCGATCGAACGGCTTTTCGAGGAAGTCGAGGGCGCCATTCTTCATTGCGTGAACCGCCGAGCTCACATCGCCATGTCCGGTCAGGATGATGATCGGCATCGTGACCCCGCGCTCCCGCAGAGTATTCTGGACCGCAAGCCCGTCCGGCTGCGGCATGTGGAGATCGAGGATGATGCAGCCATGCTGAATGTTCCGGACATTCTTCAGAAACTCCTGTCCCCCCGGCCATGCCTTCACCCTGAAGCCCGCGGACTGCAGCACGAACGCAACCGATCTGCGGACGGGCAGCTCATCGTCGATCACATGGACGAATCTATAGTCCATTGGTGAGATCCCCCGGCCCCGCCGCTATGCTGAGAGTCGAGCGCTCTCCATCCTGATGCACACGCAATTCCCCGCCGTGCGCCACGATGATCGATCGACAGATTGACAGCGTCAGTTGGGACGTGTCCAGATCGCCCGCAAAGGGTCGCCGCCATGCCGCAGCGGTAACTTCGGGATGCTTTCCGATCCAGGAGATGGCAATCATGATCTGGCCAGGGACGATGTCCGTCTCCACGACGATCGGGGCGTTCGGGCCGGAGAGGCCAGCGGCCGTCTGAAGCAACATGACCAGCGCCAGTTGAAGCTGGCGTCGGTCGGCCAGCACCTCGGAAATGTCCGGCCGCAAGACCAATGCGATGTCAGGGCGACCGCCGCCCGTTCCGAGCAGGGCGAGCCGACAGGCATCGCTGATCAACGGCCGGAGAGCGACCCTGGTGCGCTGAGCGCTCCGGCTCGCGAGGTCATGGCGAATGGTGCGCATGATCCTGGCCGCGCGCAGCGCCTCGGAGGCGGCCTCCTGCATGGCCTCGGCAACGGCAGGGAAATCGCCGAGCACCTCACCGAGCAGCGCTTCGGACGTCTGCACATAATTGGCGACTGCCGTGAGCGGCTGGCTAAGTTCGTGCGCCAATCCCGACATGAGCGCCGCCATGCCGGCAAGGCCCGCCGCTTCGATCAATGCCGCGACGTCGGTCGTATCGGCATCTGGCCCGCCGTTCGACCGAGCCTCGATGGACACCAATCGCCCCGCCTCATTCGGAAGTTCCTCGATGAGAATCGCTGCCTCGAATGACGTGCCATCAGGCCGTCGCGCCCGGCCCGTGACCCAGGTGGCGCCGATTTGCGCTTGAGCGGCCAGGCCTCCTCTCAGCGTCTGTGAACCGGAAAACCATGCCTCCACGTCGCGGCCGACCAGACCCTGAAGTTCCGCACCGAGCAATTGCCGGGCGGCGGCGTTGGCATGATCGATACGCCCGGACGACCAGTCGAGTAGCAGAAATGCGCGCGGCAACCTGTCCAGCAGAGCCGCCAGCGTGGCGGCTTCCACTACGTAGCGCTTGCCGCTGGACATGCTAGGTTCGAGTATCACTCTCTGCCGCTTCATCGTTAGAGAGACCGCGCCGAGTATCGTTCAACGGCAACTTGACTTCAAATCCGAACAGAACGACAGGCCTACCCCCTTTTTACTCACTGCAAAGTTTTTGTATATTGCATATTCGGGATACTACTTATGATATACGGATGACATGAACTGCAATGGGCGACCATCATCCCTTCAAATGCTTTCTTCTATCAGGGGAAGGCCTTAGGTAAGAAGTGCAGCCCAATTCATTTGGTTAATTGCAAGTTACTCTTTTTATTAACCAAAAGAGAAAATGGCGGCGGCGTGCCGATGCGCAAAGCCTGCTTTTGATGAGCAGCTATTCCTTTTGTCACTGTCCTGTCGGGCGGTCGTCGGGTTGGCCAAGGGGGCCGTCGACGTTATGCAAGAAGGAGGACGCTCATGCGTGTTCAAACAATGTTGAAGGCTTCCGCCGCGGTCGTAGGCCTCGTCCTGGCACTTCCTGCCGTCGCCCAATCGGGGGGGCCGGTCAACACCCTGGGCAGCGATGAGAACATCATCGTCAATGACCTTCTCGATCTGTTCCTGACCGACAATGCGGCCGATTCCTATTCAACCTCGAACTCCTATTCGAGGACTGACACGAGGACGTTCACCAACACCGACACGAGACTGTTCCGGAGCGATACGACGGTGTCGAAGGACAACGGCTCGTACAACGGCAATTCTGCCGTGGCCGCCAACCAGTCTCTGAGTGCGGTGAACGTCAACAAGGAGCTCGATCATGTCGCGGACTTCGGCGGCGCGGGTGGCCCCTTCCCCAGCACCCAAACCGGCTACCACAGCGGCCAGAATGGGGTGAGCGACAATGCGTTCGCTGCGTTTGCGGGCATCAACAACCTGGCGTTCAACAGCGGGCTCGATGCCACCGCGCAGGCTGCGACCAACATCGCGGCGCATGGCACCGTGACATTCGGTTCGCCCAACTGAGCCCTCGTGCAACCGGGTCGGCCGCGCTCGACCCGGTTCGCGACGGCACTCCAGCAAGGAGAATCCTGATGTCCAAGCGCCGGATCACAATTCTCGTCGCGGCCCTTTTCGCGACGGCGCCCCTGCTTGCGCAAGAGCAGCAGGAGCAATCGCCAGGGCAGCAGGCATCTTCGCAATCAGGGGCTCCCCAGGCAGAGGGCCAGGCAGAGGGCCAGGCAGAGGGATCGTCGGGTCGCGTCCTGTCCGATCAGCAACTGGCCTCGCTGCGGGGAGGCGAAACGCTCGTCATCAACAATCAGTCGCTCGCCGGCGTCGCGAGCGGCGTCGTCGCCGGAAATTACACGGCGGGGTCGGTCTCGATCAGCGACAATGCGCTCTCCAACTTCAGCGGCATGGGCAATGTGCTGATCAACACCGGCGCGCTGAACAGCATCCAGTCGGGCATGACCCTGACGGTGAACATCGAGAATTAGGGAGAACGCCATGCGTGGGTGGGCTTTGCTGGTCATGGGCGTGGCGGCCGTGGCCGCAAGCGCCAGCGCGCGCGCCCAGGTCCGGCTGGGCGCCGAAGCGGGCGGCAATTACAGCGTGAACGTGATGAGCTGGTGGCAGATTCCGTTCAGGACGGTCGTGCGCCAGCGTTACGATTTCAGCTGCGGGTCCGCTGCGCTCGCGACCTTGCTGACCTACCACTATGGGCACCCGATGAACGAGCGCCAGAGCTTCGCGGCGATGTGGAAGGCCGGCGACCAGGCGGCGATCCGCAAACAGGGCTTCTCGCTGCTGGACATGAAAACCTATCTGGGCACGATCGGTTATCGCGCCGAGGGCTTTCGTCTCAACGTCAAGGATCTGCCGAAGATCCGGCGCCCGCTGGTCCTGCTGCTCGACCTGCGCGGGTTCAAGCATTTCGTCGTCCTGAAAGGCGTCGCCGGGGATCAGGTGCTTGTGGGCGATCCGATGCTCGGCCTCACCAAATATCCCATGCCGGAGTTCTCCAGATATTGGAACGGCGTGGCGCTGGCCATCATGCGCAGTCCCGGCAATGTGGCACCGGGCTTCAATCTCGCGAGCGACTGGCAATATCGGGGCCTCCCCGCGCAGAAGCGGGATCTCGCCACGCGCGAGGGTATCGGCAGCCTCACCAGCTACCTCCCCCCCACTTACCAGATTTCGCCCGTGATGCTGCTCGACGCGCGCGTGGGCACGGTGAACTAGGAGAGAAGCCAATGCTGGTCCGGAACATGATCATGGGCATCCTCGCCTCGCTGGGCGCGGTCGTCCCCATCCTCCCGCAGCCGGCCGCGCAGGCGGCGGAATGGGCCTCGGACGAAGAGATACTGCAAGCCTCCCACCGTCTCGACGATGCGGAGCTTGCCGGCGCTCGCGGCGGCTTCGAGGTGGCGGGGCTCAACATCTCGCTCGGCGCCGACCTGCGGACTTATGTCAACGGCGACCTGGCCCTGCGCACCCTCATGACGTGGGGCGATGGCAAGGTGACGAGCGAGCAGCCGATGTCCGCCACCATCTCGCCCGCGACGGCGCAGCAGTTGCAGGCTGGCTTCCTGTCGACCGGCAGCATCCGCATGGCAGTCGGCAATCAGCCCGTGGTCGTCGCCAATGACGGCGCCACCGCCGTTCTGCACGATGTCGACAATGGCCTGCGCAACATCGTGGTCAACACCGCCAGCAACACCACGATCCGGCAGGAACTCGATCTCACCGTCGACGTCTCGGGCTATGCCGCTTTTCGGGATGGCCTGATCGCGGGCATGCTCCCCCACGGCCTGGAGGCCGCGATCAATGCCATGGGAGTCGGCGTATCTCTTCCCTGATCGACGAACGGACCGGAGCGGCGATCGTCAGAACAGGGAAACCGGAAAGCGGATCGTCACCCCAAGATCCGGCGCATCTTCAGTGACGCCGAACTCGAAGCCGAAATTCGCGGTTACCCGCTCATTCAGCCGATAGGACATGCCGAAGTTGAGCGAGCCGACCTGCAGGGTGGTCGACTTGGTCGTGATGTCGCCGATCTCCGTTCGAGTCGCCCTGATGTAGCTTTGGCGATAGCCGAGCGAGAAGGAAAAGCGCGGGTTCAGCGCGAAACCAAAGCCGATATTGCCCGACATCGAATCACCCGGATCGACATGGCCGACAAAGGCGCCGCCGACGGTGCGATTAATGTCGCGGCCGATGTGCCAGAGATAGGAAACGCCGCCGAAGATGACGACGGGATCGGAGGGTAGCAGAAAGCTCAGCCCCGGCTGCACGCCCCAGAAGCCCGAGCCCGTCGCGAGCCCCGTCGCGACGCCGAACTCGTCATAACCGATGTCGAACGGCCCCTTTCCGGTATCCGACTTGGCCCGCAGCGAGCCGATGAAGATCGGGTCCTGCCCTCCCTTGGGGCGGTTCAGCTGATAGCGCAGCGCCACTTCGACATCGCCGATCGCATTCTCCTTGAGCGAGAGATTGCGCACGATGCCCTGATCGCGCTGCTGCGCCACCTGGATGCGATCATAGCGGTGCATGTACGGCACGCGCACCTCGATCTCCAACCGGTTGGTGAGGCCGTAGCCCAGCGCCATGGTCGGCGCGATCGACTCGCGCCGCGCCTTGCTCGCCTCGATCAGGCCGACCTGAATGCCGGGGATCAGCTCGAAGCCGCGAAAGACGAGGCGATCGGTCGCCGACTGGGTATAGTCGAAAATGGGATCGAGCACGAGCTGGCCCGCCGGGGTCAGGACGCCCTGCTCCTGCGGTACAGCCGCCACCTCGGCTGCATTGTCCTCCTGCTGCGGGGGCTCGCCCACCGTCTCGGTCGGCATGGGAGGATCCGACTGGGGCGCTGGGCCTGATGTCGCCTGCACCGCCTGATCCGGCAGCGCGCCGCCACGGCCGCGCCTCATCGAAAGGTCCTGCGTCGGCAGGATCAGCGCGTCGATCTGCGCCTTCTGGATTTCGAGCTGCTTGCGCTGGCTCTGCAACTCGGTGGCCTGAGCGGCGACGATCGCCTCCAGATCGCGCAAGCGCTCGGTCACGTCCTGCGCGGCGGCAGGCTGCGCAAGGGCCAGCTGCGCCAGGACCATGACGCTGGCCGAACCGGCAAATCGACACTTTCCACGCGACATGGGACACCCTTTCAGATCGATTGGTCAGGCCACGAGCGGCGAACGCAGGCCGCCGTCGCCACGGAAATCGTCGTCGACGCCCGCGAGATTGGCGAGCTGACCGCGCTGGAGCAGGCGGACATGGTGCGGATCGGCAAGCGCGATGAAGCGGCTACGCAGGAGCTGGGAAAAGGCGCGGCTGATCGTGTGCATGCCAAGGCCGAGATGATCCGCGAGGTCGGCGCGCGACATGGGAAGCTCGACATGGCTGATATGGCCCGTGCGCGCGCCGAACAGCAGGAGAAAGGCCGCGACACGCTCGACAGCGGTGCGTCGGGCGAGCAGCGCCTGGCTATCCTGAAGTTCGGCGAGGGTCTTTTGCAGCACCATCTGCATGAAGTCCGCCGCGCCCTCGCCGCCACCGCCCGAATCGCAAACAAGCGGCGAAAGCATCACAGGAGTGAGCGCTGAGGCCGTCTCCGCCCGCATCCCCACGTCGATCCCGACGACGTCGCCTGCCACCGCGAAGCGCGTAACGTGCCGGTGCCCGTCTATGCCGTATCGGCAGGTCATCACGACGCCAGCTTCGAGCAGCAGCCAGGCATCCCCGTCCTCGCCCTGCGAATAGATGACCATGCCGGCATCGAAATGCCTGCGACGACCATTCACCGGTGCGCGCACCGGCAGCCGCTTGCCGAACGGCAGCGCGCGGTGCCCATCAAGCGCACCCGCGCCGCGGTCCTCTGGCTCGGAGCGATCCATCGGCCACCTCACTCTCCATGAGCCTGCCCCCGGGGCCGCTCGATCCGACCGAAGGCTAAAGCGAGGGCGCCCGGTTTTTTATTGGGGGTGGCCGCTAGGTTATTCCCTTATGGGAGGAGGCGAACCGGTCGCGGCAACGGAATGGAACCGTTTCCCCGGTGAATGGACGCAAAAGGTTGAGGCGCGTCGCCTGAGACAAGTCAGAACCTGTCGGGTTATCTGCCGATGAGCCATAGCGCCTCGGCCGCCCGGCCGGAGCGGCTGACTGGATGGCCAAAATTGCACCCCCCGGTCAACGATCTTGCCCTGACCGGCCGCCCTTGGTTCGCCGACGATATAGGTAGGTTTCCCGATACCGCCGCGCCATCCCGCGCGCGATAGGACGGATGCCCGTCGCGCCCGCGCCCCTCCCCCCCGCTGAAGGCCGGGCGCGGCGGTGCTCCGCTGTCCTTGAACACTCAACGCCGCGACATTGAGGAGACTTATCGATGCAGATTGCCAACGGGACCCTGATCCTCGTCGTCGACGGAGCCAAGATGCTGATCTTCCGCAACGAGGGCGACGAGAAATACGCCGTGCTTTCCACGCTGGAGCATGAGGAGACTCTCAATCCGCGCACGTCCGACCAGGGCTCGGATGCGCCGGGCCGGTCCTTCTCCAGCATGGACAACAGGCGCAGCGCTTATGGGGACACCGACTGGCACCATCAGGCGCAGGAGAAGTTCGCCGTGGGCGCGGCCGAGAAGCTGCGGCATGTGGCGCAAAGCGAGACGGGCAGCGTGGTGGTGATCGCGCCCCCGCGCATGCTGGGTACGCTGCGCAGGCATTATGGCGCTGCGGTGGAGCAGCGCGTGATCGCCGAGATCGCGAAGGATCTTGCCGGGCATGTGACGGAAGATATCAGCCGGGCAATCGCTGCCTACGGCGCCTGAAGGCACCCAGCACCCGGCAGGCCGCCTTGACCCTCGATCAGTCAGGGGGTCTGCGGCACCGCTTTCATCCCGGCGGGGCCGCGATGGGCCTCATCGAGCAGGCGCTTCACCTCGGCGTCGCCGGTCTGCCGGAAGTCCCCATAATGGGCGCCAACGGCATAGAAAGGATCGGGCTCGCTCAGGCACACGATCTCGTCGACATATTTCGCCAGATCCCGCAGTGTCTCGGCGGGCGCGACAGGGACGGCAAGAATGATATTGGCGGGCTGCGACTTGGCCAGCCCCTGAAGGGCGGCCCTCACCGTGCCGCCGGTCGCGATGCCATCATCGACCAGGATGACGTTTCGTCCTTCGACGTTCACGGGCGGCCTGTCGCCGAGATAGATTTTCCTGCGCCGCTCGATCTCCTGCAACTGCCGCCATGTCTCGCCCTGCAGGAAGTCAGCGCTCGGAGAGACCTGCCGCACGATCTCCTCGTTCAGCACGACCTGCGGGTGCGCCCCGTCGATCACCGCGCCGATGCCGAGTTCCTCATGCCCCGGAGCACCGAGCTTCCTCACGAGTACAATGTCGAGTTCGGCCTCCAGCGCGCGGGCGACCTCATACGCGACCGGCACGCCGCCCCTTGGCAGGGCGAGGACGAGCGGACGATCGATGACATGGCCGGCGAGCGCGCGTGCGAGGCGTTGGCCCGCGTCCACCCGATCCTTGAATTCGGGCCGGTCCGCCAACATCAAGGCATCTCCTCGAAGCGGGAGAGGAACCAGCTGGCGACATGGTCGATCACCGCATCGAGGGCGCCCGGCTCCTCGAAGAGATGATGGGCGCCGGGGATGATCGCCAGTTCGGTCTCCGTGCGCATGTGACGCATGGCGACGCGGTTGAGCTCAAGCACGGTAAGGTCGAGGCTGCCGACGATGAGCAGCGTGGGCGCTTCCACATGCGCCAGCGCCTCGGACCCGGCCAGATCCGGCCGGCCGCCGCGCGAGACGATCGCGCCGATGCTATGGTCCGTCGACGCGGCGAGCAACGCGGCGGCCGCGCCTGTGCTGGCGCCAAAGAAACCCAGCGGCAGTCCGGCGAGCTTCGGTACCAGGCGCGCCCATGCCGCCGCTCCGGAAAGGCGGGACGCAAGCAGGGGAATATCGAAGACATTCGCCCGGTCCTGCTCCTCGCCGGGCGTCAGCAGGTCGATCAGCAGCGTGGCGAGCCCCGCGTGGCGCAGGCCGTTCGCCACATGATTGTTGCGCGGGCTGAGCCTGCCGCTCCCGCTGCCATGCGCGAAGATGACGAGCCCGGCCGGCTTCTCGACCAGCCCCAGCAGGCCCTTCAGGCCGTCGGGCTGGATGGTGACCGGGCTGGCGAGGCTCTGCTGCGTCGCCATCGTCACAGACCGAAGGGCCAGGTTTCGGGCGCGCCGTACGGGGCTTCGTCGCTCAGCGGCGTCACCGGCGCGGTCTGCGCGAACCAGACCCAGGCATCGAATTGCTCGGACAGGTCCGCCTCGAAATAATGGCTGAGCAGCTCGGTCTCCGGGCGATAGACGACGCCGATGGCGCGCTCCAGGAACGGGCCGCTCAGCGCTTCGGTCAGTTCAGTCGGGGCATTGCGACGCCAGTCGGTCAGCGTCCGGGCGAGGCCGGTCTCGCGGAAGGCATGCTCGTAGCTGTTGACGCGGGCGGGCTGGATCGTCTTGATCCGCATCGGCCCGCCCCATTCGTCCGCGGCGGCGACCATGCCGGTGTCGGTCCCGAAGCCGATGAGCACGGCTTCCTCGCCATAGGCGGTGCGGCAAAGCTCGCCGATGTTGAACTCGCCCTGCCAGCCCATGGCCGTCGCGGCGGCATTGCCGATATGGCTGTTATGCGCCCAGACCACCGCCTTGCCGGGATCGCCGCGATGCACGAGCAGGGCCTGGAGCGTCCCGAACATGTGCCGATCGCGCAGGTTCCAGCTCTCGGTGGAGCTGCGATACATGGCCCGGTAATAATGTTCGGCGGCGCGCACGATCTTGGCGTTCTGCGCCGCGTCGAACCAGCGCTCGCCATCCTGCTCCATATAGGCGAGCCGCTTGTCGAGCAGCGTGCGCAACTGCTCCACGGCATTGTCCTCGCAACTGCTCCGTCCGCCATGGACGACGGCCCGGCCATAGTCGGCGGGACTGTCCTGCCACGGCATCAGGCATCCGTAGCGGGTCCGCGCGAGAGCGGCTTCATCGGGGTCCATCTGGTCAAGATAAGCGAGCACCGCGTGAATGGACTCGCCCAGGCTGTAGACGTCGAGGCCGCTGAAGGAGACGCGCTGGCTGTCCGGCAGGTCGGCATTGTGCCGGCGCAGCCAGTCGGCGAATTCGAGCACCTCGGCATTGCGCCACATCCAGGTGGGGAAGCGGACGAAGGCATCGCCCCGACGGGGGCGCGGCGCCTGATGCCGCACATAATCGTCGATCCGCGCGGCGTCCGGCCAGTCGGCCTCGACCGCAACGATGTTGAAGCCATGATGGGTGATGAGGCGGCGGGTGATCGCTGCCCGCGCACGATAGAATTCGGACGTGCCGTGCGTCGCCTCGCCAAGCAGGACGATCCGCGCGTCGCCGAACCGGTCGAAGTTCACCCCGAACGCATCGGCAAGCGCCGGCGATGGGAGAGGCTCGGCATGGCGGCGCAGAATGTCGACCAGATCGGCGGGAGACACGCGGCGAATGCGATCATGGAGCATGGCGGCAGTCCCTTGAAAACGGCGGCGACGCGGTGCCGCCCAGCGCCGCGCGGGCGAGGCCGAGGATGAGCGCATATCGCTGCGGCATCTCGTGCCTCAGCCTTTCCCAGCATGGCCCGCCGGGCGGCACGATGTCCCGCCAGATGCATTGGGCGACGTGCACGATCTCCCATTCATGCGGCGCGCGCGCACCGGCGATGCAGGCGGTGAGAGGCTCCGGAAACAAGCGCATGGGATTACTCCCCTCCGAGTCTTCACACCGCAACCTGACCGACCTGAGGCGCCGGCCCAATTCGTAGATTCCACGATTTGGTCTTCGCGCGGATTGAAGCACGATTCCGGTGCGGCGCGCCCTCCCCCCTTCGTGCCGCCGTTCCGCCGATACGGAAGGAGAATCAGATGAATACCAAGGTAACGGAAATCATGCATGTCGGCGTCGAAGCCGTCCCGCCGGGCGCAAAACTATCGCAAATAGCGAGACTCATGCTGGACAAGGACATCGGCGCCGTGCCGGTCAGCTCGGGCGATCAGCTTGTCGGCATGGTCACGGACAGGGACATCGCCCTGCGCGCGCTCGCGAACGGAAGCGATCCGGCCTCCCTCAAGGCCAGCGACGTCATGACCAAGCCCGTCGTCTACTGTCGCGCCGATGAAACCATCGAAGGCGCGGTGCGGATCATGGAGGCCCGGCAGATCCGGCGGCTGCCGGTCATCGACGAGGGTAGCAAAATGGTCGGCATGCTGTCCCTCGGCGATATCAGCCAGTGCGGCCATCGCGATCTGACGGCCGAATGCGTCGCCGCGATTTCAGCCCACCACATGTGACGAGCGGCCGGCGCGATCCCTCTCGCGCCGGCAGTTCGATCCTCCTCGATCGCGGACCGGCGGGCGCGCGGGTCGAGGCGAGAGCCACCCGTTCGTAACATCCCGAATGTCGATGTGCCGGAGCGGCGAATAGACTCGCGCGAGAACCGTAGGAGGTTTTTCATGAAGAACATTCTGCTGCTGGTGCATGACGACGCCGGACAGGAAGCCCGCTTGCAGGCCGCGCTCGATCTGACGCGCGCGCTCGAAGGGCATCTCGACTGTCTCGACGTGACGCCGCCGGCGCTGATCGCCGGAGATCTCTATGGCGGATTTGGCGAAGCGGCGATCATCGCGGACGAGCGGCGCAGCGAAAGCGACAACAAGCAGCGCTTGCTGGCGCGCCTCTCCAGGGAAGATATCGAATGGGACTGGTCGGACGCCACGGGCGAGATCGCCCGCTGCATCCTCGCCGCGGCGGCGCTGGCGGATCTCATCGTCCTCAATCGCCAGCTCGATGACCACCGTCTGCCGGATATGCGCGGCATCACCAGCCGCATCCTGATGACGGCGCGGGTCCCGGTGCTCGCCCTGCCGGAAAGCACGCGGGGGATGGCGCTGGACAGGGCCGTGATCGCGTGGGACGGGCGGCCCTCCTGCATCGCGGCGATGCGGGCCAGCATCCCCCTCCTCTCGCGCACGCGGGAAGTCGAGCTGTTCACGGCGGACAACGGCGCGATCGAGGTGAGCCCCAATGACGGCGCCAAATATCTCTCGCGGCACGGCATTCACGCGACGGTGCGGACCCTGATCCACGCGGTCCAGTCTCCCGAAGAGCTCATCGCGCAGGAGTGCGAGCGCTGGGGAGCGGACTATGCGATCATGGGCGCCTACAGCCGCGGGCGGATCATGGAGACGCTGGGCGGCACGACCAAAGACATGCTTGCGCGCGCGCAATTGCCGCTGATCCTCTGCCACTGAGGATCGCCCGGGGCCGGGCGACGCCCGGCCCGCGCCGCGCGCTCAGCCGACGGCGATATTGTCCTCCACTTTGGTCACGCCCGCCGCGCCCCACGCGGCACGCTCGGCGATCGCCCGCTCCTGCCATGCCTTCACCTTGCCGCCGAGCTTTACCGTGCCGCCATCTGTCGCGACCGTGATCGAGGCGGCATCGAGGTCCGCCTGACGCTTGATCGCCGCGACGATCCGGTTCCGGATATCCGAGCCGAGCGGACGCTGCTTCACCTCGACCAAATTGGTCACGCCGACGACACCCTTCACGCCGCCCGCCGCCTTGCGCGCCTCCTCGGCCTGATAAAACCAGTCGACATGGCCGGTGAGCGTGACCCAGCCATGCTCCACCTTCACCTTGATCGCCTCATGGGGGATGGACACGTTCCAGGCGAACATTTCGAGGATGCGCTTCGCGATCTCGTGGTCCGCCATCTTGGGATCGGTGGCATAGCGGACCTTGATGTCCTCCGCGATCGCCCTGACGCCCGCCACCCGGCGCACGGCCTTTTCGGCCGCCATCTTTTCCGGATAGCTCTTCACATAGCCCGAGAGGGTCACGACACCCTCATGGACGGACACGCCGATGTCCGCATGATCGACGCTCGGCTCCCATTCGAGTTCGGCCATGACGTCCTGCTGCAGTTCCTTGTCGGTCTTGTGCATGGAGTTTCTCCTGTCTGCGGGGCTCGAAGCGCGACCGGCTTCCCTGCCGCGTTCAGCAACGTGGCGGACTATCATTGCGGTGGGGCGGGATGCGCCATTCGGTACACTCCGTACGGGCCGGATGACTGTGGCCATGGCAGCGCCGGAACGGGCTCGGGGCGGGATCGAAAACGCCAAATTTCGGGTCGACTAAGTAACTAACCAGATAGTGCGCTGGCCCGCTATCGTGGACAGTCGGACTCGGTAGGAGAATCCGAAATGTCGTCGCACATCCACGTCAGGCCCGAACATCAACACCAGGTGCGCCTGCGTCTCGCGCTCGGCGCGACCCTGTTAGGGCTGGTCCTCGCGCTGCAGGGAGTCGCCTGGTTTCACCTGACGCTTTAGCGTTGCCGCTCAGCCCCTGGATGCCAGCGCTGCCTCGGTCTGGGCCACCTGGCGCAGCGTGGCGATGAAGCTATCCGGATTGAGGGAGATGGAATCAATCCCCTGTTCGACCAGAAAGGCCGCGAAATCGGGATAGTTGCTCGGCGCCTGTCCGCAAATGCCCACCGGCTTGCCGCAGCGATGCGCCCGCTGGATGAGATCGGCGATCATCTTCATGACGGCCGGGTCCCGCTCGTCGAACAGCTCCGACAGCATGTCCGAATCCCGATCCACGCCGAGCACCAGCTGGGTGAGGTCGTTCGAGCCGATCGAGAAGCCGTCGAAGCGCCCGGCGAATTCCTCGGCGAGGACAATGTTGGAGGGGATCTCCGCCATCACGTAGATTCGCAGGCCGCCATCGCCGCGCGTGAGCCCGTGCAGGGACAGTTCGGCCAGCACCCGGTCGGCTTCGGCGGGCGTGCGGCAGAACGGCACCATGACGATCACATTGTCGAAGCCGAATTCCGTCCGCACGCGGCGCAGCGCATGGCATTCCAGCGCGAAGCCGTCGCGATAGCGCGGATGATAATAGCGCGAGGCCCCGCGGAAGCCGAGCATCGGGTTTTCCTCGCTGGGCTCGAACGCGCCGCCGCCGAGCAGGTGCGCATATTCGTTCGTCTTGAAGTCGGACAGCCGCACAACCACCGGATTGGGATGATGCGCCGCCGCGAGCTTCGCGATGCCGCGCGCCAGAGTCTGCACGAAGAACTCGGCCGGGGTGGCATGACCGCGAGTCAGGTGCTCGATCTGAAGGCGCACCGCCGGGTCCTCCACCCGATCGGGATGCGCGAGCGCCATCGGATGGATGCCGATATGGTTGCTGATGATGAATTCCATGCGGGCAAGGCCAACCCCGCTCGTGGGCAACCGCCACCAGCGGAAGGCTCCGGCGGGGCTCGCCACATTGACCATCAGCCGGGTCCGGGTGGTCGGCAGATCGCTTATGTCGATCTCTTCCGAGGAATAGGCCAGCCGGCCCGGATAAACCTGACCGTTCTCTCCCTCAGCGCAGTTGATCGTGATCTCCTGCCCCGCCGCGATGCGCGCCGTCCCATCGCCCGTGCCCACGATTGCCGGCACGCCCAGTTCCCGGCTCACGATGGCGGCATGGCTCGTCGGCCCGCCATGGTCGGTGATGATCGCGGCGGCGCGGCGCATGATCGGCACCCAGTCGGGATCGGTATTCTCCGTCACGAGGATGCCGCCATCGACGAACTGGCCGATGTCCTCGGCGCTGCGGATGATGCAGGCGGGGCCGGAAGCGATGGCGACGCCGACGGACGCGCCGGTCAGGATCGGCTTGGGCGGCTTGGCATCCAGACGCCAGGTGCGCAGCAGCTTCCTGCCCTGCGTCGCATGGACGGTCTCGGGGCGCGCCGTCCTTCGCCCACTCCATGTCCATCGGGCAGCCATAATGCTGCTCGATCAGCACGGCCCAGCGCGCCAGCTCCAGAATTTCGTCGTCGCCAAGCACGAAGCTGTCGCGCTCGCTCTGGGTCGTCTCGATGAGCGAGGTGCGGGCGCTCCCCCCTTCGGCATAGATGAGCTTCAGCGCCTTGGCGCCCTTGCGCTTCTCAAGGATCGGCCGCAGCAGGCTGTCGGTGAGGAACGGCTTGAAGACCTGATAGCTGTCCGGATCGACCGTGCCCTGCACCACGGTTTCGCCGAGCCCCCAGGCGGCGCTGATCACCGCAACGCGCGGAAAGCCGGTCTCGGTATCAAGGGAAAACATGACGCCCGACCCGGCCAGATCGGACCGCACCATGAGCTGAACGCCGATGGAAAGCGCGATGGAGAGATGATCGAACCCCTTGTCCTCGCGATAGGCGATCGCGCGATCGGTGAACAGCGAGGCGAAGCAGCGGCGGCACGCATCGAGCAGCGCACGCTCGCCTACCACGTTGAGGAACGTCTCCTGCTGGCCGGCGAAGCTTGCGTCGGGAAGATCCTCCGCCGTCGCGCTCGACCGTACGGCAACGGCCGCCTCGCCACCGCCGGCGCGGCGCGAAAGCTCGCGATAGGCCTGCAGGATCGGCTGGGCGATCGCCTCCGGAAGGTCCGCATCCAGGAACAGGCGGCGGGCGACCTCGCCAACCTCCTGAAGCGAGGCCGTCCCGGCCCGCAGCGCCGCGATCCGCTCGGCCAGGGCAGCCCCGATGCCGGCCGCTTCCACGAACTTCCAATAGGCGCTCGCGGTGGTGGCGAAACCGCCCGGAACGCGCACGCCCGCCTCGGACAGGCTTGAGATCATCTCGCCCAACGAGGCATTCTTGCCGCCGACGCGCCCGACATCTTCGCGCCGAAGCGTGTCGAACCAGGCAATGAGGGAGTCTTCCGTCTGCGACGGCACGGGGCTGAACTGATGGCTTGTCATGCCCGCATATGGGGCGAGGCACGAAGCAGCCGATATAGGGAAAGCTACGGATGCCGGCCCCCGGCACCGATCGCTCAGGACGCCGTGGCGCCGATGCCCGCGACCGGTGTCGGCACCGCCATCGTCGCCAGGATGCGCTCGACATCGGCGGGACGAGCAAGCGCGGTTCCCTGGTTGAGGACGGCCGCGGTGCCTGCCGCCATGCCGAACCGGAACGCCTCCACCGGATCGCGAAGCTCGGCAAGGGCCATGGTCATGGCCCCGAGGAAGCTGTCCCCTGCACCGACCGTGCTTCTCGCCGTCACCGGCATGGCGGGCATGTGGAGGACACCGGAGCGCTGCGCGAGCATCGCTCCCTCCGCGCCGAGCGTGACGGCCACAAGGCTGGCTTGCCCCTTCGTCACCATCTCATGGGCGGCTGCGGCGATCTGGCTCACCGTCTTCAGCTCCCGCCCGGCCACCTGCTCCAGCTCCCGCCGGCTTGGCTTGACCAGCAGGAGCCCGCCCTTCTCCAGCGCACAGCGCAGGGATTCGCCCGAGCTGTCCAGGATGATCTCTATGCCACGCTCCCGCACCGCCTCCTGCACGCGGGCGTAGAAATCGTCGGGAACGCCGATCGGCAGCGAGCCGCTGAGCACGAGATAATCGCACTCCACTCCGCCTCGGGGAGCCGTTCCGGGCACATGCGCCACTCCGCCTCCGAGATGGACGGCCCCGGCGGCACAAGCCGGAACTGGCGCCCCGTCTCCCGCTCATAAACGGCTATGCTCACGCGCGTATTGCCGCCGACATCGATGCGGCGGCAGTCGACCCGCTCACGGCGGAGCAGATCGTCCATCACCGCGCCCATGACGCCCCCGGCGAGATAATAAGCGCGCGCCGCGCCGCCCAGCTGCGCGATCACGCGGGCGACGTTGATGCCGCCGCCGCCCGGATCATATTGCTCGGGGTCTGTGCGCAGCTTGTGATCCGGCACGAGGCGATCGGTATCGTAGGCGATGTCCACGGCGGGGTTCATCGTGAGGGTCGCGATGCACTTCATATCGTCCCTGTACCAGCTTGAAGGCCGGACGCCAGACTGGCGAGACAGGAGGCGACGACGACGAGCATCTCCAACGTGCGGACGATCAAGACCAGTCGGATCCTCCCCATGAAAAAATGGCCCGGCGCGGGCCGGGCCAGTTTAGGCGGGGGGAGTGGCGCCAAGCGCCACGCCTTGCTGTGACCCAGAACGCCATCTGATCCCATAAGCAAATGCCCCTAAGGGCGCGATTTGCGTGCTTCCCACGCTCGCCCTCCCTCGCCCTTCAGCCGCCATGCTCCGTAACTCTGCTTATAGCGCCGCCGACCATGCAAGCATCCGATATCGTGAATGCGTCGAACGCATTGCTGTCCCTGGCACCGGCTGGACTGCCTGCCATGATGCTCTGGCCGGAACTGCCAGCCGCGGCCCTCAGGAACCTCATGTCGCATCAGAGCGATGCCGTCGCATTCTGGCAAAACCGCTTCAGAGCGGACCTTGAGCTGGCCCAGGAACTCTGCACCGCCAGGACCATCGCCGACTTTTACACGGCCCTCGTCGATTTCTGGGAGGAGACCGTCACGGAATATGTTTCCGAAGCAAGCCTGCTTGCCACAGGCCAGCCCGGCGAACCGCGCTCGCTCCTGGATGCCTGGGCTCCAGCGAGGGGAATGACGGCGCTTCAGGGATAGCCGGAACCCCCGGCTGCATCCGCCGCCGGGGGTTCTGTCGCGAGCGCCTCAGCTCTGGATCGCGATCTTCTGGGCTTGCGGCGCGGCCTTCTCGTCCTTGCCGATGGTGATCGTCAGGATGCCGTCCTTCACCCTGGCCTCGATCGCCTCCGCGTTGGCATCGGCGGGAAGCGAGAAGCGCCGCCGGAAGCTGCCATAGCGGCGCTCGGTCATGATGCAGCCGCCGTCCTTCTGCTCCGCCTGCTCGCTCTTCTCGCCCTCGATGGTCAGAACCCCGTCCGAAAGCTCGATGCTCACATCCTTGTCGGTCAGGCCCGGCAGTTCGGCCGTAAGGCTGTAGTTCTTCCCCTGATCGACAAGCTCCATCGCCGGCACGAGGCCGGTCGCGCGCGAGGAGAAATCGAACAGCGAGCGGCGCGGCTGCGCGAAATCCTCGAACAGACGGTCGATCTCATTGCGCAGCCAGCTCATTGGTCCGGTTTCGCTCAGCGTTCTTGCACTGGACGTTTTGACAAGGTCGGTCATGATCATCTCCTTCTCGATCCTTGACGCGAAGGTCAGCTGATCGTTCAGGCGTAGCGGCAGGGCAGATGCGGCTCGCTTTCATCCGGCGCGGTGGGGCCGTTTCAGCTTCTCTTGCTGCGTCGTGCGGACCTTATGGGGAGCCTGCGAACCGCTGAATCGGGAAAGCTACGTAGGCGCGCACGGGCCCCCATGTAGCAGCGCCCGCTCATCATCTCACCAGGTGGGGCGGCGTGCGCAGGGCCAGGCCGATCGCGACCAGCATCGCGCCCTGCACCATGAAGTCCACCGCCAGAAACACGCCGAGCACCCAGACCGCGTTGGCAGGCCACCCGCTGGCGACCAGAACCGCTGCGGCGAGGCTGATGACGCCCGAGGCGACCGCCCAGCCCCATCCCCGGTGTCGGCGCACCGCCGCGACGAGGATCCGCATGATGCCGGACATCGCGAACAGCAGGGCCAGCCAGAAGGTCAGGAAAATGGCGGCATAAAGCGGATCGTAAAGGACGAACGCGGCGGCGGCGACATAGAGCAGGCCACATGCTCCCCACAGGAGCGCCCAGCCCCAGCGCCGGACGCCGAAGGCGTGAAGAAACATCAGCAATCCACCGGCGAACAAGGAAGCAGCGATGATGACGATCGCGGCCAGCGTCGCCATGACGAGATTCACCGTCGCTATGACGCCGAGCAGCGCGAGGGCCGCGCCGATGCCGACGAACCAGCCCCACGTGCTGGAGGCGAACCATGCGGCGCCGAGCCGCTCCTGGAAAGGTCCACCGAATGTGCTGCTGCTCATGATGCATTTCTCCCCAACTTCTCAGGTGAAGAACCGCAAGCCTGCGCGGCGGCAGCGGCCTGAACCGCCACCGCCGGGCGAAAATTTTCAGTCAGGCCGGCTTGCGACGATGGCGGTGCCGTCCGGCGAGATGGAGATGAGGTGCCAGCGCCCGTCCTCGCACTGTGCCCGCCACTCCATGGCCTTCCCCTCGGAGGGCAGCTTCTCGGATGCCTTGATGTCCTGACAAGGCAGGCCCGCATCCCGGATCGCGCGGAAGAAGACGCCGTCACGCTGGGCGGGCGGAAGCGCCGCGACGGTGGCTGCCTGGTTCACGCTCTCCGCGGCATTGGCCTCGTTCTCCGCAGCATTGGTGGTGTTCTCCGGTGCCTTCTGCGTCCCGCAGGACGCGAGCAACATGAAAGGCACGATCCATATCCCAATACTGCGCATCATAGTCTCCTCGTACGACATGAACTTCCTGGGCGGCGACAGCCGGATTCACCGCTTCCCCAACGTAGATAAAGGCCCTTCGCATCTCCCTCTGTCCGTAAAAGTCCTAATAGGATGCTGGCCGCCCCGGCGGGATTAACGAGCGAGGAAAGCCCCTCAACGGAGACTCGGACATGAAGGCACTCGTTTACCACGGCCCCGGCCAGCGGAGCCTGGACGAGCATCCCGATCCTGTCATTCAGGAGTTGGGGGACGCGATCGTCCGGATCACCCACACGACCATCTGCGGCACGGATCTGCACATCCTCAAGGGCGACGTACCGACCTGCACGCCGGGCCGCGTGCTGGGGCATGAAGGCGTCGGCGTCGTGGAGGCGGTCGGCTCGGGCGTCGCAGGCTTCAAGCCGGGCGATCATGTCCTGATCTCCTGCATCACCTCCTGCGCGCGGTGCGATTATTGCCGGCGCGGCATGTATTCGCATTGCGAAACCGGGGGCTGGATCCTCGGCAACGTCATCGACGGCACGCAGGCGCAATATGTGCGCATCCCCCATGCGGACACGAGCCTTTACCACATTCCCGCCGGCGCGGCCGAGGACGCGCTGGTGATGCTGAGCGACATCCTGCCGACCGGCTTTGAATGCGGCGTGCTCAATGGCCGGGTGGCGCCCGGCGGCAGCGTCGCCATTGTCGGCGCGGGCCCCATCGGCCTCGCAGCCCTGCTGACCGCGCAATTCTATTCCCCAGCCCAACTCATCATGATCGATCTCGACGCGAACCGGCTGGAGGTGGCCAAGCGCTTCGGCGCCACGCACGTCATCCAGAGTTCCGCCGGCAACGTGGCGGAAGCGGTCCGCTCGCTGACCGGCGGCAAAGGCGCCGACACGGTGATCGAGGCGGTCGGCGTCCCAGCGACGTTCGAGCTGTGCCAGGATCTCGTCGCGCCCGGCGGTGTGATCGCCAATGTCGGCGTGCACGGCGTGAAGGTGGATCTGCATCTGGAGCGGCTATGGTCGCACAATGTCACGATCACCACGCGCCTGGTCGACACCGTCACCACGCCGATGCTGCTCAAGACGGTGGTGAGCGGCAAGCTGACCCCCGCCTCCCTCATCACGCATCGCTTCCGGCTCGACGAAATCGATCAGGCCTATGAGACGTTCGGCCACGCCGCTCAGACGCATGCGCTCAAGGTGCTGATCGAGCCCTGAGCGGGAGCGCTCACTCGCAACGGAACGCACTGTTCTGGTGGAACGGGCGATCGCGCGACCGATGAGGGCACACCCGTACGGTTGATTGCGAATTGGGGCTCCCTCTCCAAAGGGCCAAGACCGGCTTGCTCCCGCATGGCGGGCGAGGCTCGCCAGGGTGGAGGATCAGCCGCGCAGGAGGTTATCCATGCAGAAAAGCGACAGCGAAATTCAGGAAGACGTGATGGCGGAACTCGAATGGGAGCCGAGCCTCGATCATGCGGACATCGGCGTGGCCGTCCATGAGGGCGTCGTCACCCTTTCCGGCTATGTGAAGAGCTATCCCGAGAAAATCGCCGCCGAGAAGGCCGCCCGGCGGATCGCCGGCGTGAAGGCGATCGCCGAGAATATCAGGGTCCGCTTCGACTCGGACCCGAAGACCGCCGATCATGAAATCGCCCGGCGCATCGTCGACATCCTCTCGTGGAACATCTCGATTCCCGATGAGGATATCCAGGTGAAGGTGGAGCATGGCTGGGTGACCCTCACCGGCGCGGTCGAGTGGAATTACCAGAGCAGCGAGGCGAAGAGCGCCGCCGGCCGCATCAGCGGCGTGCTCGGCGTCACCAATCTCATCGAGGTGAAGAAGCAGCCCGGCGCCTCCGACGTCAGGAAACGCATTCTCGATGCCTTCAAGCGTCAGGCGGATATCGATGCCGTCGGCGTCACCGTCACGACCGAAGGAAGCACCGTGAGGCTGGAAGGCCGGGTCAAGGCCTGGAACGAACGCCGCATCGCGGAACGGGCCGCCTGGGGCGCGCCGGGCGTCACCAACGTCCAGGACAATATCGTCGTCGCATCATGAGCCCATGAGGGCGACCGGGGCGCTCGTCCGGGTTGGGCCGGGCACCCGCTCATCCCCGGACATCGGAGCGGGGCGCACGCCGTCCCGGTCCTTTCCTCCGGTGCCGGCCTCTCCGATGGCCGTGTCGCTCGCGCATCGCGCTATGCTTGAGGCATTCGGCGGCGGCGAGATAGGCAAGCACCAGCACGCCGATCACCGCCATGATCCGCCCGCCCGGGGGCTCGAAACCGAGCACGGGGCCGAACGGCATGAACGGCAGCACCAGCGCCAGCCCCAGACACGACAGCGCGGTCATCGCGAGAACGGGATGCGCCGGCGTGCGCCAGAAGGGGCCAGTGGTGCGAATGACGAACACCACCAGGATTTGCGTCGCCATCGATTCGATGAACCAGGCCGAACGGAAGATCGCCACGTCGACATGGAAGAGCTTCACCAGCGCGACCATGGTCGCGATGTCGAACAGGGATGACAGCGGCCCCATGATGAAGGTGAAGCGCAGCAGCGACCTCATATCCCACCCGCGCGGCTTGCGCAGCTCGCCGGGATCGGCCCGGTCGAACGGAATGCCGATCTGCGAAAGGTCATAGATCAGATTGTTGAGCAGCACCTGCACGGCGGTTAGCGGCAGGAAGGGCAGGAACAGCGAGGCAAGCGCCATCGTCAGCATGTTGCCGAAGTTGGAGCTGGTCCCCATGCGGATATATTTCATCACATTCGCGTAAGTCCGCCGGCCCTCCGTCACGCCGTCGGCAAGCACGTTGAGGTCCGGGTCGAGCAGGATCATGTCGGCCGCCTCGCGCGCGACGTCCGTCGCCCCCTCGACCGACAGCCCCACGTCCGCCGCCCGGATCGCGGGTGCGTCGTTGATGCCGTCGCCCGTGAAGCCGACCGTGCGCCCACGCGCCTGCAGCGCCCGGACGATCCGCAGCTTCTGGTCGGGCGACACGCGGGCATAGAGGTCCACGGCCTCCACCCGCGCGGCCAGAGCCTGATCGTCCAGCACTTCGATCTCGCGCCCGGTGAGCAGGCCCTTCACCGGAATAGCGAGCTGCGCCACCAGATGTTCGACCACGCTGGGCGCATCGCCCGAGATCACCTTGATCCGCACGCCGGCCGCTTCCAGCCGCGCGACCGCGCTGGTCGCGCTGGCCTTGGGCGGATCGATGAAGACGCACAGGCCGATGAAGATCAGGCCCGCATCATCGTCCGTATCGATGCTGCTGCGGCCCTCCGCCGGCTTCCAGGCCACGCCGAGCGTCCGCAGGCCCTGCTCGGCAAAGCCATTGTGCAGCGCCAGTATCTGGCCGTGCAGCGCCTCGTCGAGCGGCACGATCTTGCCGGCGCCATCCTCGCTCCGGTCGCAAAGCGCGAGAAGGGTCTCGGGGGCGCCCTTCACGATCTCGATCCTGCCGCCCGCCTTTTCCGCGAGGACGGAGACGCGCCGCCGCTCGAAATCGAAGGGCCGCTCGTCGAGCTTGGTCCAGCCTTCCGCCGGATGCCCCGCCAGATGGGCCAGAAGGGCTTCGTCGAGGGGGCTCTTGAGACCGGTCTCGAACTGGGCATTGACGGCCGCCAGCTCGGCGACGCGCGCATTGTCCTTCCCGTCGATGCCGGGATGGGCGACCAGCGCTATGCGCGCCTCGGTCAGCGTCCCGGTCTTGTCGGTGCACAGGACATCCATCTGGCCGAGGTCATGAATGGCGGAAAGCCGCTTCACGATGACTTTCGCGCTCGCCATCCGCTGGGCGCCGCGCGTGAGCGCGACCGTCACGATCATCGGCAGCAGTTCGGGCGTCAGCCCCACTGCCAGCGCCATGGCGAAGAGAAACGCCTCAAGCGGCGGCCGCCCGAGCGCCAGATGGCTCAGCAGGACGATGAGTACCAGGAACATGGTCAGCCGGACGATGATCATGCCGAAATGGCGGATGCCGCGCTCGAAGGCGGTCGGCGGCGGCTCCTTCGCAAGCGATGTGGCAATCTGCCCGAACTGGGTCAGCGCGCCTGTCGCCACGACGAGCATCGTGGCGGTGCCCCCGATCATCGAGCTGCCGTGGAGCAGGACGTTGGGCGCCTCGCCGATGAGATCGCCCGGCTCCCCTTGCGCGACCTTGGCGACGGGATAAGGCTCGCCGGTAAGCGCGGCCTGATTGACCTGCGCGCTGTTCGCATCGAGCACCAGGCCATCGGCGGGCACTAGGTCGCCGGCGGCGAGCAGGACCACATCGCCCGGAACCAGCGTCTCGACCGCGACCTTTGTCGGCGCGCCATTGCGCAAGGCGCAGGTGGTCAGCGCTATCGACTCCCTCAGCGCGGCGGCGGTTGCCTGCGCGCGATGGGCCTGCACAAGATCCAGCCCGGTGGAAAGCAGCACCACCGACACAATGATGATGAAGCTCGACAGATCGCCCGTGACGCCGGCGACGGCCGAGGCGACGAGCAGGATGGCGACGAGTGGATTGGCGAGCCGCTTGCCCACCTCCACGAGCAGGTGGCGCCGTTCCGTATCGGTGATCCGGTTGGGGCCACATGCGGCGAGCCTGCGCGCTGCCTCCTCGTCGGACAGTCCCTCGGCACTCGCATCGAGCGCCGCAAAACTGTCCTGGATTGGATATTGCCAGAACTCGGCGGCAATCTGTTGCACCGATACCCCCCGAGTTTTCCGCGCCGACGGCATGAACCATGCGAAGAGTGCATCGTCCTGCCGCGCGCTCGAATCCGTGAAGCTACGTAGCTCTCCCAAGTTCGCCGCGCCCCTCAGGCGGCTACGAGTCCGCCCGTGCGATGAAGAGAGCCTGCATGCTGCAAATCCCACAGGAACGAGATGCATCGCCGAGCGCCGCCCCGCCGCCGATGGCCGGCAAGGCGAGCCTCGGGCCGGCGCCTGGGCGCTATGTCCTCGCGCGCTA
>JAFKLU010000362.1 GCA_017304105.1 Sphingomonadales bacterium | reverse complement strand
TCGGGCAGCGGCTTGCCGATGTCATAATCGATCGTCTCGTAGCTGAAGGGGATGAGCGGCCAGATAGCCCAGCCCTTCGCCTCGATCATCTGCCGCACGGCGGGATCGGTATAATCCGCCTCGGTCTCGAACTGGCCGCCGAACGCCGTCTCGGGATAGCCCTTGAATACCGGCGCATGGATGGCGCCATCATGCCAGACGAGCAGCGGCTTGTCGTTCGCCACCAGCTCGGCGCACAGCGAGACCACATAGAGCGTGACGAAGATCCACAGGCTCCAATAGCCGCGCCTGTGCGCCTTGAAATTGGCCCAGCGCCGCCGGGTGAGCGGGGTCAGGCGGAAACGGCCGGGCGCCAGCTCGTCCGCCGGCTCCATGGTTTGCGGCTCGGCGTTCATCAAACGTCCCGCCTTTCAAAGTCGATGCGCGGGTCGACCAGTACATAGCAGATGTCGCCCAGCAGATTGGCGATGAGTCCCAGCAGCGAGAAGACGAAGAGCGAGCCCAGCATCACCGGATAATCGCGGTTCATCGCCGCCTCGAAGCTCAAGAGGCCGATGCCGTCGAGCGAGAAGATCACCTCGATCAGCAGCGAGGAGGCGAACAGCACCGTGATGAAGGCATGCGGAAAGCCCGCGACCACGATCATCATCGCGTTGCGGAACACATGGCCGTAGAGCACCTGCGTCTCCCCCAGCCCCTTGGCCCGCGCCGTGGTCACATATTGCTTGTTGATCTCGTCGAGCGTCGAGTTCTTGCACAGCATGGTGAGGTTGGCGAACGAGCCGATCGAGATGGCGAGCACCGGCAGCGTGATGTGCCAGAAATAGTCGCCGATCTTGCCGAGGGTCGAGAGATCGTCCCAATTATCGGACGTTAGCCCCCGTGCCGGGAAGATGTTCCAGAAATTGCCGCCCGCGAAGAACACCACCAGCAGGATGGCGAACAGGAAGGACGGGATCGCATAGCCGATGATGATGAGGAAGCTCGTCCAGTTGTCGAACGGCGTGCCGACGCGCACCGCCTTGCGGATGCCCAGCGGGATCGAGATCAGATAGGTGAGCAGGATCGTCCAGAAACCGAGCGAGACCGAAACCGGCATCTTGGAGAGGATCAGGTCGATGACCTTCTCGTCCTTGTAATAGCTGGTGCCGAGGTCGAACGTCGCGAAGTCGCCCATCATCTTGAGATAGCGCTCCCACACCGGACGATCGAAGCCGTAGAGCTTCTCCAGTTCCTTCACGACCTCGGGCGGCAGGCCGCTGGTGGTCGCGCCGCTGTCGGTCGGCCCCGAGGGCGCCGATCCGTCGAAATTGGCGGTCGCGGAGGCAGCCTCGCCGGACATGCGCGCCGCAATCTGGTCGATGGGTCCGCCGGGCACGAACTGGATGATGACGAAGGCGATCGTCACGATGCCGATCAGGGTCGGCACCATGAACAGCAGCCGCCGCAGCACATAGCCCCAGATGCCGCTCATATGTCCTTCCCCAGCCGTTTGCGCAGCGCGGCCTGCTTCGCCGTGTCGATCCACCAGGTATCCAGCGTGTAGAGGGGGAAGTTGTTCACCGGCTCCCGCGCAGGCCGGCCGAACTTGTTCCAGTAGGTGAAGACCTGCGTGCCCGTCGGCGCGGGATAAATGTGCTGCATCGGGATGGTGTAAACCCCCGCCACCAGCACCCGGTTCAGCGCGCGCATGGCGCTCACCGCCGTCTCGCGATCAGGCGCGGAGACGAGCTTGTCCAGCAGATCGTCCACCACCGGGTCGGCCACCCCCGGCAAGTTGCGCGAGTCGATCCGCGTGCGCCCGTCCGATGCCCACTCATTGCGCATCTCGCTGCCGGGCGACACGAGCGTCGGCACGTTCGGCACCGAGATGCGCAGATCATATTGATAGCGCGCGGTGAACTGGCGCACCGTCGAATTGTCGTAGAGCTTGATGTTCACCCGGATCCCGAGACGGTCCAGATTGCGGATGAACTGCGTGATATATTTCTCCTGCGCCACGCCGTAGCCGAGCATGAGATCGAGCACGATCGGCTTGCGCGTCCGTGGATCGACCAGCCGCAGATTCTCGATTGGGTAGCCGGCCGCCTTGACCAGCCGCGCGGCCTCCAGCAGGTTCGCGCGCTGCCGCTCGCGCGTGCCGAGCACCGGCAGCGGCTCGGGGGCATTGAACACTTCGGGCGGCAGCTTGGCGCGCCAGGGCTCCAGCAGCTTCAACTCGCCCGGCGAGGGCGCCGTGCCTTTGATGTCGAAATCGCTATTCTCGAAATAGTTCGAGACGCGGCCGTGATAGCCGTGGAGAATGTTCGCGCGGAACCACTCGAAATCGAAGGCATGAAGCAGCGCCCGGCGCACCCGCACATCCTGCAGAAAGGGACTACGGGTGTTGAGGGTGATGCCCTGATAGGAGATCGGCGTTGCGTAGCGGATGCTCGCGCGCACGAGATCGCCCCGCCGGAACGCGGGCAGCGCTTCCTCCCGCTTCCAGCGCACGGCCGACTGGTCCATGCGCAAGTCATAGTCCCCGGCCAGAAACGCCTCGGTATAGACCGCGGTGTCGCGATACCAGTCGTAGCGCACGTCCATATTGTAGCGGCCGCGCGCGCTCGGCACGTCCTTGCCCCAATAGTCGGCGCGGCGCTCCATATAGACCGAGCGGCCGGGCACGAAGCTCTTGATCCGGTAAGGCCCGCTGCCCACCGGAATCTGCATCGTCGCCTTGGTGAAGTCGGTCTTCGCGAAGAAGTGTTTGGGCAGCACGGTCAGTTCGTTGACTTGCGCCACCACGGTGGGCGTGTTGCTCTGCGTGAGGATCATGCGCACGCTGCGCGGGCCGGTCTTGATCGCCTCCTTCACCGGCGTGCCGGTGCGGCGGACCAGCGGACGGCCTGACTTGCGGGCGACCTCGACGGAGAAGATCACGTCCTCCGGCGTTACCGGCCTGCCGTCGCTCCACTTAGCGTTCGCGCGCAGCTTATATTCCACCCAGGAGAGATCCTTGGGGTAGCGGATCGTCTCGGCAAGACGCCCATATTGCGAGGCCGGCTCATCCTGACTGCGGACCATCAGCTTGTCGAAGGCGAGAAGTTCCAAGCCAAGCGGCGGGAAGCCCATCACCGAAATGATGTTGAAGCTGTCATAGTAGCCCGGAGAGGCGGAGCGGAAGACGCCGCCCTTGGGGGCATTCGGGTTCACATAGTCGAAATGCGTGAAATTGGCCGGATATTTGAGCGTTCCGAACGCGGCGAAGCCATGACTGGTCACGATGCCGGTGTCGGCGGCGGGACCGGAAGTGCTGAGCGAGACGAGGATGCCCAGTGCGATGAGTCCACGAAGACCCGCGGTCACGCCACCTTTCATCGATGCGCCTCAGCGTCGCCAGACCGTGGCGGCGCGCGCCCCTCTCCGGACACTCCTCTCCCTGTCAGCACGGCCGACATTCTTTCCTCACCCCATGTCTTTCGTTGTCCGGCTCGTTTTCAGCCATGCTCAGACTAGCTGCCCTTGCCGGGGAAAAATTGCCCACGCCGGAAAATTGCATTGCGCCAATGCGGCACCGGCGGCGGCGCGAATGTCGTGATAGGCGATTGAACGAACGAGATAATTTCTCAAAGCCGCATCAATGGCCGACAAGCAGGCCACGAATCCTCGTTGACCATGTCAATTCATTTCCAACCGCAGTGCGCGCCCTGGGTGGGATACCCACCCCGTATGGAATCGGTGCAACTCGGTAATGGACAAGGCGCCGCGTGGCGGGCTTTGAAGACGTGACCGCGCGCCGGCTCCGCCCGGCCGGGACATGCCTGAAACCATCAGGAGAGGATGATGAGGAAGCCGATGCAAATCCAGCCGCGCGCGACGCAACCGGCTTGCCGGGGCGGCTGAATCCATGGCGAAAATCGTTCTCGGTGCGGGCACATCGCATACGCCGATGCTGACTCTCGGCAGCGAAGACTGGACCCATCGCGCCGCCGACGACCTGCGCAATCCGCGCCTCAATCAGTCGGACGGCACATGGATCAGCTATGAGGATCTGCGCGGCACGGTCGGCGATGCCCATGCCGACCGCGTGACGCCAGAAGCGCTCGCGGAGATGAGCGACATCTGCCAGCGCGCGCTCGATCGGCTGCGCGACGAGATCAGCGCCGCGAAACTCGATGTGCTCATCATCGTCGGCGACGATCAGTCCGAGCTGTTCGGGCCTGAGAACATGCCCGTCGTCGCGCTTTATGCCGGCGACGAGGTGGTCACTTATGATCGCTGGAGCGACGAGGCCTATCCCGCCTGGGCCAAGGCCATGGGCAAGGGCTATGCGATGGACGAGGTCCACCGCTTTCCCGGCGCGCGCGGCTTCGCGCTGGAGATTGTCGAGGGCATGATGGCGCGCGGCATCGATCTCGCCGTCTCGTCGGAGGTCAAGGATCCGCATCATGCCGGCTTCGGCCACGCCTTCGGCTTCGTGATCCGGCGGCTGCTGAAAGACCCGGCCCTCCCGACCATCCCGCTGCTGCTTAACACTTATTATCCGCCCAATGTGCCGACCGCCGCGCGCTGCCACGCCATTGGCCGCGCGCTGCGTGAAAGCATCGAGGCGGCGCCCGGCGACCTCCGCGTGGGCGTCATCGCCTCCGGTGGCCTCAGCCATTTCATCGTCGACGAGGCGCTGGACCGGCGGGTGATCGAGGGCTTCTCGCCGGACAAGGCCGCGCTGTTGCAGGGCCTCCCCAAGGGAGCGCTCATGTCCGGCTCGTCGGAAATATTGAACTGGGTGCTGACGGCAGGCGCCGTGGATCATCTGCCGATGCGATGGCTCGAATATTATCCGGTCTACCGCACGCCCGCAGGCACCGGCGTGGGCACTGCCTTCGCCGTCTGGGCGGAGGGCGAGGACGCATGACCAGCTTCCTGCGTAATCAATGGTATGTGATCGGCTGGGCGCGTGACATCGGCACGGATTGCTATGCGCGCACCGTCTGCGGCGAGCCCATCCTCGTCTATCGCAAGGCAAACGGCTCTCTGGCAGCGATGCGCGATGCCTGTCCGCACCGGCTGCTGCCGCTAAGCATGGGGTTGCGCGAGGGCGACAACATACGCTGCCGCTATCACGGCCTGATGCTGGGGCCGGATGGCTGCGCGGTCGAGATGCCGATCAGGACGCAGGCCCCCAATCGGTCCGTTTGCGCACAGAGCTATCCGGTGCTGGAGCGCTATGGCTTCGTGTGGGTGTGGATCGGCGATGCCGCCCGGGCCGACCCGGCCCTGCTCCCGGATTTCTGGATGTGCGAGGGGCCGGACTGGGTGTTCGATGGCGGCACCTACCATGTCAAATGCGACTATCGCCTGCTCGTCGACAATCTGATGGACCTCACACACGAGACCTATGTCCACGCCTCCACCATCGGCCAGGGCGAGTTGATGGAGAGCGAGATCACCACCCATGTCGAGGGCAATCAGGTGCGCGTCGAGCGCTGGATGGCGAACATTCCCCCTGCCCCGGCCTGGCGGGGCATGGCGGAGGGCGGCAATGTCAATCGCTGGCAGATCTGCCACTTCGTGATGCCGTCGAACGTGCTGATCGACGTGGGCGTGACCCCCGTCTCCGCCGGCGCGACGCTGGAGGATCACCCGATCCACAGCTTCGTCATCAACGCCATGACGCCGGAGACCGAGACCAGCACCTGGTATTATTGGGGCGCGGCGCGCAACGTCGACATTGACGATCCGGAGCGCACCGCGCGCACCAAGGCGATCCAGGCGAAGGTATTCGGCGAGGATCTCGAAATCCTCGAAGCACAGCAGCGCTCGATCGAAACCAATCCCGACCTGAAGCTCGCCGCCTTCAACATCGATTCAGGCGGCGTGCGCAGCCGCCTCGCGATCAGCAGGGCGATCAGGGAGCAGGGTTAGCCCAGCGAATGTCTGCTTCGAAAAGGCGCGCTCGAAAAGCAGCTCAGCGCCGCATCGCCCTCGCCACCTCCAGGAACCGCACCACCGCCGGCGGAACGAGCCCCATGCGGCGCCGATAGACATAGCTGCGACGCCGGACCGTCATACCGGGAATATCCAGGGGCAGGATGAAGCCGGCGCGTTCCTCCACCGAGTAGAGAGAGGAAGGCAGCCAGCTGATGAAGCCCGAATCCGTGACAAGCGCCTTCATCATCGGAACGGACCAGGTCTCGACCGCGATGTGCGGGGGCTTGATGCCGATGCCGGTGAGATAGGATTCGAAGGCCAGGCGCGGCTCGGTGCCGCCCGGCGGGAGCACCCAGGGCTGGTCCAGAAGATCCGCCATGACGAGCCTTTCCTTCGCGCGCACCGGATGATCGGCCGCGGCGATGACGGCGCCATGATCCTCAAAGCAGATGTCGAGCTTCTGGATGTCCTCCGCGTCGCTCAGCTCGCCCGCCATCACCACGTCGATGCGCCGGCCGATCAGCGCGGGCTCCAGTATCTCGGCCGTCCCCTCGATCATCTCGACGCGCAGGTCCGGCGTCTCCTTGACCATGCGATTGAGGATCGCGGGCAGGAAGGCGCTGCCGAGGCTGGGCGCGGCGCCGATGCGCAGCACGCCTGCCGTGCCCCGCTTCAGCCGGCCAATCTCGTCCTGTGCATGATTGGCCTCCAGCTCGATGCGGCTGGCGAAAGGCAGCAGCGCCTCGCCATAGACGGTGAGCGCCACGCCGCTCGCGAACCGATCGAACAAGGGCACGCCGAGATGCTGCTCCAGCCGCTTGACGATGCGGCTCAGGGTCGGCTGGCTCATGCCCAGCGCCGCCGATGCGCGGCCGATGCTGCCATGGCTGGCGACGCTCAGAAACGCGATGCGCTCGCGCTCATCCAGCAGCATGTCTCTCTCCCCCGTCCTGTCTCTTTGGGCTCATGCATAAGGCGCGTCAGGCACGTCATGCAAGTCACGGGTGGTTGGGATACGCAGCGAGCATAGTCCCGCTGGACGAGCCATCATGTCGCGGGAAAGCGATGCAGCGCAAAATGCAAAGGCTGCGGTCCGAGGAGAGAGATTCGGACCGCAGCCCCGGCTGGCAATACTGTTCGCAAGGTCCGGTTTATAGAGTCGGCGACGCGGAAAATTGTCCCGAGCGGAAAAGACTGTTGCACACTCACCGCCGCCGCTTTGCCTTTTCGCCGCGACCCAATATCGCCCTGTCGGAATGCGAGCCGCAATGAGCGCCCGCCACGGAGCAGAGCAGGAGAGAGCATGAAGATCACCGGCTGCGAGACCCATGCGGTCACCGTGAATTACGAGGGGATGATGTCAGGCACGCATGTCGTGCTGCGCCTGCGGACCGATCAGGGGATCGAGGGCATCAGCTATGTGAGCCGCGTCGGCCCGCGCAACATCCGCGCCATGGCGCTCGTCATGGAGGCGATGGTCGAGAGCCTTAACGGGCTGGACCCGTCCAATACCGAAGAGAATTTCCGCAAGCTGATCGGCCCGTCGCTGGGCGCGCCGGTCTCGGGCCTGGAACTGCGCGCCGCGAGCGCAATCGACGTCGCCTGCTGGGATCTCAAGGGCAAGGCGGTGGGCCAGCCGGTCTACAAGCTGATGGGCGGCTTTCGCGACAGGCTCCCCATCTCGGCCAATTGGGCGCTGATGCCGGGGCCGCCCAAGGACAAGCTGCAGGCGCATCTGGAAAATCTGCTCGCGCGCGGCTTCCGGGCGGTCAAGGCGCCGTGCGGCTTCGCGACCATTCCGGCGGCCGTCGACCATGTGAAGTTCATCCGATCGGTCGTGGGACCGGAGGTGAAGATCATCGTCGACCTCAATTTCCAGCACGGCGTCAAAGATGCTCTGCGCTTCGCCCGCGAGACCGAGGAAGTTGATCTCTACTGGATCGAGGACCCGGTCGCCTTCCACGATTATGAGGGCATGGCGGAGGTGCGCGCGGGCGCAAGACAGCCCATCACCTGCGGCGAGGTCTATCAGTTCCAGCACGAGTTCAAATGGCTGCTGGAGAAGCGCTGCAGCGACAATGTGATGATCGATCAGGATCTGGGGCTCACCGGCTTCCTCAAGGTGGCGCACATGGCGCAGGCCTATGGCTGCCCGGTCATCAACCACCTCGCCCCCGAAGCGCTCTCGCATCCGATCGCGGCGGTGCCCAATGGCCTCATCGTCGGGCTGGTGCCGTGGGGGCAGCCGCTGTTCACCGAGCCGATGAAGGTGGAGGACGGCAATCTCGTCATGTCCGCCGCGCCGGGGCTGGGCCTGACGCTGGACGAGGACGTGCTGGTGAAGTGCGCGGTCAACTGAGGCTGGCCCCAGGCTGACGCAGGGCGACTTATCTTGCGGTGAGACTTGACGCGCGACCCGTGATGCCGTGAAACTTATCCACAGCTCCCCACAAGGGATGATGAGAGGAGGTCGCTGCTGCTTACGCTGGAGACCGACCGGCTGGTCTTGCGCCGTTGGCGCGCCGAGGATCTCGGCCCGGCCGCCGCCATCAACGCTGATCCGCAGGTGATGGCCTGGATCGGCGGAGGCCCCATGACTCGTCAGGATTCGCTGGTCTATCTCACGCGCAACGATGCCTATTTCGATTCGCACGGCTTCGGCATCTGGGCGGTGGAGCGCAAGGAGGACCGGGCGCTGATCGGCTTTGCGGGGCTGCGCAAGTTCGAGCGGCCACGTCACCCGCTGGGCTCCTGCATCGAAGCGGCGTGGCGTTTCGCCCGGGAAGCATGGGGACAGGGCTATGCGACCGAGGCGGCGCGGGCGGCCTTTGCTGATGGGTTCAACCGCTGCGGCCTGGCGACGATCACGAGCTGGGCGCCGAGCGTCAATCTGCGCTCGCAGGGCGTCATGCGGCGGATCGGCATGCGGCGGCGGCCCGATCGCGACTTTGAGGCGCCGGCGCTGCCGGTTGGCCATCATCTGCGTCCGCATGTCGTCTTCACCGCCGAGCGCGCGACCTGGCCGGAACAGCTGAACGAATAGACGATCATCCGGCGCGAGACCGGAACCGAACAGAGACGAGAAATGGAGGGGAATGATGGAAGCGAGCCAGAGCCTGGCGAGCGAACCGGCGGCCGTCCAGCGCGGCGGCCGGGGCTTCGGCTATACCGCCGTGCGGCTGATCTTCGGCCTGTGGTTCACTTATGCGGGCATCGAATATTTCCTGCCCTATGACCTGCAACCGCTCGGCACGACACCGCTGGCGCAGGAATTCACCCTCGCGCTGATCCACAGCGGCCTCATGGTGATCGTGAAACTGATCGAGCTGGTCGCGGGCGTCCTCATCCTCGCCAACCGCGCGGTGCTGCCGGCGGCGCTCGCGGCGCTGCCGATCTCGGTGGTGATCGCCTATTGGAACATCGTCCTCGATCCCGCGCCCCCGGCGGGCTATTTCTTCGGGATCGTGACGCCGCTGTTCAATCTGGCGCTGCTGCGGCCCTACCGGGAGAGGCTGATGGGGCTGATGATCTGGCGATGAGCGGGCCGCTCAGAACGGCCGCCTGTGCGCGGCCCATTCGATGCCCCGGTTCACGAGCGTCCTGAAAATCTCCATGTCCCACGGCCCGCGATAATCAGGCTGGTCCGGCAGGTGCGGGAAAGGCTTGTCGAACGGCCGATTGGCATGGCCGAGCGCCAGATAGAGGATGCCGCCGCCCTGATCGCCAATGCGGCGCCGGTAGAGCATGGGATGGTCCTGCTCCTCGAAGCTGATGCCGCCAAAGCCCTCCCCGCCCCAACGCGTGTGGAGGAGCACTTCATAGTCGTTGGTGACGTTCTCGATGCAGTAGAGCTCGTCGGGCACGTCGAAATCGGCAATGCCTTCCAGCAGCGGCTCCTGCGGGGCGGTCACCTGCACGCGGAAGGTCGCGTATTTCGGATGCGTGATGAAGCGCGAGCCGAGGATGCGCGACATCGCGACATTCCCCGCCACGGAGTTTGAGGCGTGCAGCGCGAACCAGCGGCCGCCCTTCTCCAGCCAGCGGCGCAGGGTCGTGCTCGCCTTGTCGGTGACGGGCACCTGCGAGGTATAGCTCACCAGCAGGTCGCCATTGGCGATCCCGGCGCCATCCTCATAATCCTGGTGGCAATCGACGCGGATGCCATCGAGATCGTAGATCGCCTGGCCGAGGCGCAGGCGGGCGAAATCGAAGTCATGATTGCGCCATGGGCTCCCGCAGACGAGATTGGCGACGAGTGGCTGCGGCATGTGTCCCTCCTAAGATTATATCTCCGTTCGCCCTTAGCTTGTCGAAGGGCTCCGCCGAGCGGAGCGAGGCCTTCGCTCCGCTCAGGCGTGGGCTTCGACTTCGCTCAGCCCGAACGGACTCTGTTATCGAACCCGCCGGAACTTCTGGATCTGATGATCCAGCGTATCCTCCATCGGCATGCGCTTGAAGCCGCCGCCGAACGAGCAGCAAACCTCGGCCACGTAGAGATTGCCCTTGCTATCCACCGCAAGCCCATGGGGCGCGATGAAGTTGCCCGGCGCCGCGCGGTTCTCGCTGCTGTCGCCCCAGCGCGCGGCGATCGTGCCGTCGGGATAGAAGACCGTCATGCGGCCCGGCAGGTCCTCCTCGGCATAGCCATGCACGAAGCTGCCCTGCCCCTGCTCCAGCGGCCGCCAGAGCTCGGACACATAGATGAGCCCGTCCTTGTCCACCGTCACGTCGGTCGGGCGGCGGATGTCGGTCCAGATGTGCAGCAGTTCGCCCTCGCGGGTGAAGATCTGGATGCGGTCATTCTCGCGATCGCAGACGATGACATTCTCGTCATTGTCGAGCGCGATGCCATGCGGAAGGTGGAACTGGCCCGGCCCCGTGCCGACGTCCCCCCAGCTGTTGAGCAGCTTTCCGTTCTTGTCGAAATGGTGGATGCGCGCATTGCCGTAACCATCGGCGACGAAGATGTCGCCATTCTTCGCGATCGCCACGTTACAGCAGGTGTTGAACGGCCCGGCCGAGCGCTCGACGAACTCGTTGTGGTGAATCTCCGGCTTGCGGTGGAAGCCGTAGCCGGTGTCGCTCACCTTGCCCGGCTCGCCCAGCATCCACTGGAAATTGCCGTCGAGATCGAACACGCGGATGACGCTCTGGCGGTCGTCCGTGCAATAGACGATGTCGTCATGGATCGCGATGCCATGCGCACGGCCAAAGACGCCATCGCCCCATTTCTTAATGAAGGTGCCGTCCTCCTCATAGACCATCACGCGATCGCCATTGCGCGTATGAAGATAGACCCGGTCCTGGCTGTCGCAGGCGACATCGGCGACATCGCGATGCTGATATTCCTCGCCTTCCGGGCATTGCTCCCAGTTGGGGACCAGCTCGAACTCGACTTTCACCTTGTCAGCGGCCGTCGCCATGATCCTCTCCCTCCTGTTCCTAGAAAAAGCGCCCGACATTCTCAGTATGCTCAACCACCGGAGGAGCCGCGAAATAGGGGCCGGCAAGCGCGCGCCACTGCTTGAAGCCTTCGGACTCCCGGAACTTGACCATATGATGATCGACGCTGTCCCACTGGACCATCAGCCGATATTGGGCCGGGTCCTCCGTGACGCGCTCCAGTGCCATGTGGTGGCAGCCCTCCGCCGCGCGCAGCACGTCCGCCGCCTTGGCGACGGCAGCCTCGAAGGCATTGGCATTGGCGGGATCGATCGTCAGCTTGGCAATTTCGGTAATCATTCGGTCTTTCCGGGAAAAAGGGGAAGGCGCTCAGGCAGCTTCGGCGACAAAAGCCTCGTCGCTGTGCTCCCGCTTGGCAAGCGGCGGAACGGAAGAATTCGTTGATCGGCGCTGCCGGTAATCGCGGGGGCTCTGCTTGAAATGCTCGCGGAAGCTGCGCGTGAAATGCGGGGCCGAATTGAAGCCCCAGGAAAAGGCGATCTCCGTGATGCTGTGCCCGCCCCAGCGCGGATCGACGAGCCGCGCGGCGCATTCCTCCAGCCGCCGGCGCAGCACATAAGCGGAGATGGACTCGTTGTTCGCCGCGAAGATCATCCGCAGATAGCGCGAACTGAGCTTGAGGTGCGAGGCGATCATCGCTGGGCTCAACTCGGGATCGCGCAGATTTTGCTCGATGAACCGGCGCACGCGCCAGTGCCGGCCGGTCATGACCGAAGAGCGCGAGCCAAGCCGATCGCACGAGGCGACATAGCAGCTTGAGATGATCGCCAGCAGATGCTGCGCGGCGCGCTGACGGCACTCCTCGTTGAGCCCGGCGCGGAGCTGCTCGCCGAGACTGCGCGTCATGGCGGCAGCGGTGGAGACGAGGTCGTGCCCGCTGCCCAGCTGCCGCCCGCAGCATTCATGCGGGCTCGGCAGGCTCTCGCGCAGCACCTCGCCCGGCACCCGCAGCATGATCGCCTCAATGGGCTCGTCGCTTCCATAGCTGTAGGGCGCGCCGTTGTCGCAGAGACTGATGTCGCCGGGCCCGAGCACGATCTGGTGACCATATTGCTGGAACTGCGCGGCGCCGCTCACCTGCAGCAGGAAGGTGAAACAGCGCTCGTCGTTCGTCGCAATGTCCGTCTCGGTGCGGCGGATGAGCAGCGGGCTGCTGGCGAGCTGGACGAAGCGGATCGGCCCGAGGTCATCCACCCGAATCTCCGAATCGTCATTCCGGCTGCCGGCATGGCTCACCTCGGCCGGCTCGACCTTGAGCGAAAAGAGATTACTCCAGCTTCCGCCGCGTTCCTTGAAAGCGGGCCAGTTGATGTCCCTCGACATGCGCGTCCCTCCCCTCTTGCAAGGCGCCGGGGCGGCACCTCCTATTTCCTATATGATATTTGGCATAGGAAGTGGGTCAATGCGGCTGCCGGATAAGGACGGTTTTTCTTCCGGATATGATTGGGCGTGCGTGCAACAGCTTGAAAACAGGGGATGCTGGAGCGCATCGCCTGGCTTGCTTCATGCCCGGCTTCCGCGACGACTCTCGCGGCGACTCATGCTGCCGCTATCGCTGCACCCGCCGCGCCGTCATGAAGATGACCGCCGCCATCATTGCCGGAATGGCGAGCATCATGCAGATGACCGGCTTGCCGAAGCCGGCCGCCAGCAGATAGCCAGCCGTGAGCGGCCCGAAGATCGAGCCGATGCGTCCGACGGTCGTCGCTATGCCGAGGCCCGTGGCGCGCAGTTGCGGCGGGAAGGCGTAGGCGATGGTCAGCCAGCAGCCGCAGGCCGAGGCGAACAGCATGGCGCCCAGCAGCACGGCATTGCCGACCAGCAGCGGCAGATTGGGCGGCAACAGGCCGAAGGTGACGATCATCGCCGCCATGCCGAACAGGGTGACGAAGGTCAGCCGCTTGACGCCGACGCGCCCGGCGATCCAGCCAGCGACGAGCCCGCCGACGATGCCGCCCACCGAGACATAGATCGAATAGCCGATGCCTGCGGCCGTGGAGAGGCCCATCTCGGTCACCCACTTCACCGCCCAGTTGATGATGAAATAGAAGGAGAACATGTTGAGTGGGTGGGCGATGCACAGGCGCAGCAGCTCCCAGCGATGCGCCTTGACCGCTATCTCGCGGAGCGAGGCGGCGCCGTCGCTGGCCTTGGCCTCGATGGGCGGCAGCGCGTCCAGTGGTGGCAGTTGCAGGCGGCGCAGCACCTTGTTGGTCTTGGCGAGTGCACCGGGCGGCTGACGGCTGAGCAGGAAATCGAGCGATTCCGGCAGCCAGAGCCAGGCGATCGGCAGGAGCAGCGCCGAGAGCATGCCACCGACCCAGAATATCCCGCGCCAGCCGAATTCATCGAGTACCGCAATCGCCACGAAGCCGCCGACGATCGTGCCGAACGGATAGGCCGAGGCGACGAAGCTGGGCGCGAATTCGCGGCGCTTGTCCGAGGCATATTCCATCGCGATGGCGCCGGCCGTGCTGGTCATGCCGCCGATGCCGATGCCGGTGACGAGCCGGGCGATCGCCATGCCCCAATAGCCATCCGACAGCGCGCCGCCGAACATGCCGCCGCTCATCAGCACGAGGCAGAAGAGGATGGCCGGGCGGCGCCCCTTGGTATCCGCGATGGGGGAGACGCCCAGCGCGCCGATCGCCATGCCGCCCAGGCTGAAGCTCAGCAGCTCCCCGAGTTCGCCCGGCCCGAGCTGCCACTCCCTGGCGAGCACCGGCGCGGCCTGCGCGAGGGCGAGCAGATCATAGCCGTCCACCATGTTGATGGAGACCGGGATGAGGATCATCAGCCACTGCACCAGCAACATCGGGCGCTCGCCCAGCGCCCTGCGCGGATCATATTGGCTCGCCATCCTCGCCCCCTCAATGTGATTTATCGTGTTTTCGTCAGGCTATGGCCCCGGCGGGGGGAATTCAATCGGCACCGGGCGCACCGGCTTGACCGTGGGCGAACTGGCGCGTGCTCATGGTTGCAGGAGCGCTCCGGCTGGCCTTAATATGCCGTGCAAGAGGCACGGAGAGGAACGCCCGATGGAACCGGTGATGGCTAGGCTCAACTATGTGGTGCGCGGCGAGAGCGCGGTGTTCAACGCCGCCAATCGCGCGGAAAGCTACTGGCCAATCGAGGAGCATGTCGTCCCCATCCATGACGTGCGCCCGCTGACCGATCAGCTCAGCTTCGATAGCAACGGCTTCGTACTGGTGAAGGGCGCGTTCAGCACGGACACGCCCGAAAACCAAGCCGAACTCAAGGCGACCTATGCGCGGGAAGCGGAGGCGCTCATCACACGGCTGACCGGCGCGGACAAGGTCATCACCTTCGGCACCATGCTGCGCACCGATGCCAAGGAGGCGGGCGACGGCAATCTGCCGGCATTCGGCGCGCATGTCGATTATGGCGCGCGCACCGTGCGCGATTTCACGCTGGATGCGATGCCGCAGGAAGAGGCCGAGCGGCGGCTTGCCGGGCGGCACATGCTCATCAACATCTGGCGGCCGCTGCGCACCGTGGAGCGCTCGCCGCTGGCCTTGTGCGATGCAAGCACGGTGTCGCGCAGCGACCTCTTCCAGAGCGAGGTGCGCGGCGGGTTGGGGGATGCGGGGCGACGCTCGCTCTGGGGCTTCAACCTCGCCTATAATCCCGACCATCGCTGGTATTATGCGCCGCGCATGCAGCCGGACGAGGCCTATGTCTTCCGCCTGTTCGACAGCGATCCCGATGCGGTCCAGTTCACCGGGCACAGCGCCTTTGACGACCCGACCTCGCCCGAGGGCGCGCCGCCGCGGCAGAGCATCGAGATCCGGACGATCGCTTATCTGAGCTGAGTGCGCCCGGCGCTCGGCACGCTCACAGCGCGCCGATATAGCCCCCGTCGAGCGGGATCACGTGCCCGTTCACATAAGAGCCCGCGCGGGAGGCCAGGAACAGCACGGCGCCCTGCGCATCCTCCGGCGTGCCGGCCCGCTTGAGGGGGATGTAGGTATCAATGCTCCGCTGCGTCGCCTCGGAGGTCGTATCGTGCATGTGCGATGGGAAGGGGCCGGGGGCGAGCGCGTTGGCGGTAATGTGGTCCTTGCCAAGCGCCTTGGCGAGCGAGCGGGTGAGGTGGTGGATCGCGGCCTTTGAGGCGCCGTAGCTGTGCGCTTCCCAATTGGGCACGTGCAGCCCGCCGATCGAGCCGGTGCTGATGATCCGGGCGGGATCCTGCGGGGTGGCCGCCGCGCGCAGCAGCGGAAGCAGCTCGCGGGTGAGGAAGAAGACCGCGCGCAGGTTCACATTGAGCACGATGTCCCAATCGTCGAGCGTGGCGCTGGCGAGCGCCCCTTCCGCCATGACGCCGGCATTGTTGACGAGGATGGATGTGGAGCGCGGATTCCCGCTCGCCCAACGTCGCGGCGAGCGCGGCGGGCGTGGCCGGGTCCGCGAAGTCGGCGGCGAGGCCGAGGCAGGTGCCGCCCTGCTGCGCCGCCATCTCGGCCGCCGCGGCATCGGTGCGGGCCTGATCGCGCCCGGTGATATATGTCCTGACGCCGAGTGCGACGAGCCCGCGGGCGATCATCGCGCCGATCCCGGTCGTGCCGCCGGTCACCAGCGCGGTCTTGCCTGAAATGTCGAACAAGGGGTCTGTCATGGACAAGTCTCCAGCCTTTCCCGTCAAGCGGGCGGGGCCGGCTCTAGGGGCGGAAATCCGCGCTTTGCAAGCCGCTTGGCGGGGCGCTGCAAATATCGCGCTTCGTGCAAGTCGCCGAGCCGAATGGATCAAGCGCCCTTGCCGGGAACAAGCCATCATATATCGGCAGAGCTATCACCTTTCGGGGTGGGATGATGCGCTGCGACAGGCCAGCCGTCCCACGGCGGCGGTCTGGCTCGGGGGGAAAATTGGGGAGGAAGAGTTTTGCCCGGTTCTGGAGGGCCGCTGCGCAGCATGGCGATGCCGGCCGTCGCTCAATCGACTGCCACGTGTCGCACGACCTTGCGCCGATCTGAGCATTTCCCTGACATTCCGAAAGAATTGACTCGCGAAATCGGCGATGCGACCACTTGGCCCATGCAGCCGACGACCGGATTACCGGCGCGAAGAAGCCGGGATCATATTGGGAGGAATGTCTGATGGAAACCTATAGCACCGTCGGGTTGCCCACCACCGGGCGCGCTGCTGCCTGGGGCGCGCTTTATGCCACGCAGATGAGCCGCTGTGGCTTTACGCCCGGAGATCAGCAGAGCCTGTTCGACGCGGAGCTGCGCATCGGGCGGCTGGGGCCGGTCAAGCTCGCCCGCCTGCAGGTCGATGGCTGCAGCGTGGAGCGCTCGCAGAGCGACATCGTGCGCTCCTCGCCGCGCATGTATAATTTCCTGCTGCAGGCGAAGGGCAATTCCACCTTCTTCCATTGCGGCCATGAATCGCACCTCTCCGAAGGCGACTTCGTGCTCTGCGACACGGGCATGCCGCATTACTGGCTGACCAAGGACGCCTCGACTACGATCATGGTGCGCGTGGAACCCGAGGTTCTGCGGGAATATCTGCCGACGCCCGAACAGTTCTGCGGCCTGCATCTGGGCCGCGCCGTCGGCCTCACCGATACGGTCGGCGCGATGGTCCAGTCACTCACTGATCAGGTGGAGGCAGGCGGCTGCGCAGGCTATGAGGGCCGCGTCGCGCGCTATCTGCTCGAAATGATCTCCATGTCCTACACCATGGGCTTCGAGCAGCAGTCCAAGGGCTCGGCAGTGCTCTGGCAGCGGCGCAACGACATCATCCGCTATATCGAGGACCATCTGCGCGACCCCGAGCTGTGCCCGGCCTCGATCGCGCAGGGCCTGCGCCTGAGCCCGCGCTATCTGCGCACCATCTTCTCGATCTCCGGCGAGCGCGTCTCGGCCTATATCCTGCGCCGTCGTCTGGAGGAATGCGCCCGCCAGATGCGCAATCCGGCCTGGAACGGCCATACGCTGACCGAGATCGCCTTCTCCTGGGGTTTCAACTCGGCAGCCCATTTCACGCGCAGCTTCCACGAGCAATATGGCTTGGCGCCCCGGGAATATCGGCGGCAATAGGCCCCACCTGCTCCCTCTGGGCGCCGTTGAAGCCCTGCTGCTCTCTCCGCTGAAAGGGGCCGGATGCGCGCGTTGGCCAAACCGCGCAACTTCCGGTTCCGCTCAAGGCAAGACCGGCCCCGCGCCGGCTGGCACGGCTGGCCGATCACTCATACGGAGACGATCCCGTGACCACTGACGACGTGCTGAAACTCAATGCGGAGCTCGCGCTCCAGCTCGCCAATTACTGGCACGAGATCGACACCAATGGCGGCAAGAACGCATGGAGTTATTATACCGAGGACGCCGTCTTCCACGGCCAGTTCGCCTCTTATGAAGGCGTCGCCAAGATCCAGCAATTCTACGACTGGCGCGTCGCGCAAGGGCCGCGCCTCGCGGTCCATGCCTTCACGAACTTCCGCGCCTGGTTCACGGGCGAGGATACGGCCGAGGCGACCAACTATCTGTTCCTCTATGCGGCCAATGGCGTGAAGGTGCTGCCGACCCACCCGCCAATCACCATCTCGCTGGCCACCGATAAATATCGCAAGGTGGGGGACCGTTGGCTGTGCACCTATCGCCGCTTCGAGCATCTCTTCGAGGGCGACACGCCGATCACCAATCCCCAACTGGACGACAAGTGACCCCACTCCGCTCCCGCCGTCACCAGGTCAGGGTGGCGGCGCGGGGCGGCAGGCGCGGCGATCATTTCACCGCATAGCAACTATTCCTGCCGTTTGGGATCGGTCGGGCGCAAGGATAAGGCTTGCGCGCGTCGGCGGGGAAAGTCATCATTTCAGCGCATGAAGCGAGCGGACGACTGAACATGGCGAGCCATCTCCCGGGAGGAGCGGATCCCAGCGAAAACCGCCGGGTACAGCGCTCGCAGGGCTTCGCCGAGGAAGTGCTGAACATCATTCGTTCGGACATCATGTCGCTGCGCATCCCGCCGGACACGCGCATCTCGATCGATCATCTCGCCCGCGAACTCGGCGTCTCGCAGACGCCCATCCGCGAGGCCCTCTCGATGCTTGAGGCGATGGGTCTCGTCACCAAGCGGCATTATATCGGCTACTGCTCGGCGCCGCAGCTCAACCGCAAGCGGCTCGACGAGCTCTACGAGATGCGCCAGCTGCTCGAACCTTATGCGGCGCGCCGCACCGCCCAGCGCATGACGCCGGAAATGGCGGAGACGTTGCGCCGCCTCTCCGGCACGATGGAACCCAAGAACGAGGTCGAATCCTACGATCAGTTCGCACAGCTCGATGCAGAGCTGCACGATGCCATCGCCGCTGGTTCAGGAAATGACATCATCCAGGAATCCCTTTCGCGCCTCCATGCCCATTTCCACATCTTCCGTCTGCGCTTTCACAGCGAAGTCACGCGCGAGGCGTATCTGGAGCATGAGCGTCTCGTAAACGCGCTGACGAGCGGCGATGCCGATGGCGCCGAGCAAGCGATGCGCGACCATATCCAGAAATCCTACGACCGGCTCCTCCCCTTCGCGCGGGATTAGCGCACAGATTCGGGTTTCCGGGCGCCATCGCCCATACGAAACGGGGAGGATTTGGCACGCTCCCGAACTTCGTCTAATGATGGGGGATGGCCGGCCTCTCCCCGTCTGAAATCCGGATTGTCGAGCAACTGAACAGCCGGCAGCAGGCCATGACGGCGACGCTGATCGACTGGGCACAGGTGAACAGCGGCAGCCGCAACCTCGCCGGCCTCGCTACAATGCGGGACCTGATCGAGGCGCGTCTGGCGCTCCTCGCCGAGAGCGTGGAGACGATCGCCCCCAGCCCGGTCACGACGCTTTCGGACAAGGGCGAGACCATCCCCCTGCCCCATGGCGCGAACCTCCTCGCCCGCAAGCGCCCGCAGGCCAATCGCCGCATGATCCTCACCGGCCATATGGACACGGTCTTCCCGGCCGATCACCCCTTCCAGCGCTGCCGGATGCTCGATGCCAACACGCTCAACGGCCCCGGCACAGCCGACATGAAGGGCGGCCTGCTCATCATGATCGAGGCGCTCGCCGCGCTGGAGGCGGCGGATGCGATCCCCGGCCTGGGCTGGGACGTGGTGGTGAATGCCGATGAGGAGGTGTCCTCGCTCGGCTCGGCGGCGCTGTTGCGCGAGACGGCGCGCGCCTGCCAGATCGGCATGACCTTCGAACCTTCGGTGACGCCGCATGGCACGCTCGCCAGCGCCCGGCGCGGCAGCGGCAATTTCATCGCCACCATCGCGGGCCGTTCCGCCCATGCCGGGCGCAATCCGCAGGATGGCCGCAATGCGGTCGTCGCCGCCGCCGATCTCGCGCTGCGGCTCGACGCGCTGAAGCGCGAGATTGCGGGCCTGTCGGTCAATGTCGCGCGCGTCGCTGGCGGGGGCGCCAACAACGTTGTGCCGGACGAGGCCGCCTTGTCCTGGAACATGCGCCCGCTCGACCGGGAGGCGCAGGGCCGCGCGGAGCAGGCCATCGCCGCGATCCTCGACGATATCCGCGCCGTCCATGATGTGGAGATCCGTACCAGCGGCCATTTCGCTCGCCCGCCCAAAGCCTTCGATGCGCCGCACGAGGCCCTGTTCCACCTGATCCGGGAAGCCGGTGCCGATCTCGGCCTCGCCATCGATTGGCAACCCTCCGGCGGCGTGTGCGACGGCAACAACATCGCCGCCGAAAATGTCGTGGTGGTCGATACGATGGGCGTGCGCGGCGGCGCGATTCACACGGCGGAGGAATATGTCCTGCTGGACTCGCTGGGTGAACGCGCGGCATTGGCGGCCATCACCATCGCGCGCATTGCGCAGGGCCGGCTCGACGCCGTGCTCGCGCCAAAGGGAGCCATGAATGTCTGAAGGCTGGTTCGTCCGCCCCGCCACGCTTGCCGATCTGGACGCCGTGTATGAGCTTGCGGGCCAGACCGGCCCCGGCTTCACCAACCTGCCGCACGATCGCGACGCGCTGCGCGCGCGGCTGGAGCGCAGCCAGCGCAGTTTCGAAGCGGAGCTGTCAGCGCCGGATGACGAGCTTTACCTGTTCGTGCTGCAGAATAGCCAGAGCGGCCGCATCGCGGGCACGGCGCTCATCTTCTCCAGCGTCGGCACCAAGAAGCCCTTCTACAGCTACAAGATCACGCGGCTCTCCCAATATAGCCGCCAGCTGGAGCGAATCGTCACGACCAACGTGCTCAATCTCGTGAACGATTTCGCCGGGGCGAGCGAGGTGGGCGGGCTGTTCCTGATGCCGGACCTGCGGCGCTCGGGCCTCGGCGTGCTGCTCGCGCGCAGCCGCTATCTGTTCATGGCGCTGCACCGCGAGCGCTTCGCCGCACAGGTGCTCACCGAGCTGCGCGGCTATCAGGAACCCGAAGGCGTCTCGCCTTTCTGGGAAGGGCTTACACGGCGCTTCTTCGATCTGGAATTCGCCGAGGCCGACCGTTTCCACGCGCTCAACGGCAACCAGTTCATCGCGGACCTCATGCCCAAATATCCGATCTACACCTGCCTGCTCCCGGCCGAGGCACAGGCGGCGATCGGCAAGCCGCACCCCGCCGGCACCACGGCGATGAAGCTGCTGGAAGCAGAAGGCTTCACGCATCAGGGCTATGTCGACCTGTTCGACGCCGGGCCGACGATGCAGGCCAATGTCGCCGATTTGCGTACGGTCAAGGAGAGCGTGCGCGCCATCGCGCATACCGAAAAGGCGCCCAAAGCGAGCGAACAGAGCCGCATGCTCCTCGCCACCGGCCGGTTGCTCGATTTCCGCGCCTGGCAGGGCGAGGGTCGCCTTGCCGACCGGGGCGAGACGCTCCATCTGGCGCCCGATGCGATGGCGCTGGGCAGGCTGGGCGAAGGCGATCCCGCGCTTTACGTGCCGGTCATGTGAGGAAGAATATGCCAGACACATCCGGCGCCGACATGCGTGAACTTATCTCCACCGATCCCTGCACGGGCGCGGAGCTGTGGCGCGGCGCCATCGCGGACGCCGCCGCGGTCGATGCCGCCGTCGCCCGCGCCCGCGCCGCCCAGCCGCACTGGGAAGCGACCCCGCTCGACCGGCGCATCGCCATCCTGCGCGCTTATGCCGACCGCGTGAAGGCGCGCGCAGAGGACATCGCCCGCACCATCTCGCCCTCCCACACCAGCCGTTGCGCCACCGCGTACTTGCCGCGCGAGTATCGGGGCCAATCGAACGCAAACCCCTGCCGGACTATCCACTCCCCAAGATCAACACCGCCGACCGTACAGAACGCGACGACACGCTTGTAGCGGTCAACGTCTAGTTGCTCGCAGCTAACCGGCCTGCCTGCGATGAATCGATCTAGCTCGTTAGCGGCATCCGCGCCGCAACGGTATTGCAAGCTATCATCACCACGGCAAAGCTGATCGGACTCGGGCGCGTCGATACCCGACAGGCGAATGCGTTGCCGATGAATCTCGATTGTGTCGCCATCGATGACGGTGGCCTGCCCGGTCAGGGGTTGAGCGTGCAATGGGGTTATCAGTGCAGGCAGAATCACGGCAGCGACTGCAAGCCATAGGCGCATCGTTCTTCACCTCTCCCGCCGTGCTTTGTTGAACCTGGGAATGCCTGCGGGTTCGCGAAGCTTCGGAAGGTCTAGCGGTCGGTCAGGATACATGAACTCTTCGCCACGCATCCATCGACCGTCAAACCTGTCCCAAAATT
>JAFKLU010000010.1 GCA_017304105.1 Sphingomonadales bacterium | reverse complement strand
CGCTGGGGTTCGCCATGGCCGGGCCGCCCTCGCGCATTGGCCTGCGCTGGGCCTCGGCAGCGGCCGAGCCCAGCAGCAGCGCCCATGCGCCAAGGAGGGCGGCGCGGGCGATCAAAGGCCTTCGGGTGCCGGAAGGCCGGCGCGCAGATGCGCGGCGAACAGGGTGTTGCGCATGAGCACCGCGATGGTCATCGGGCCGACGCCGCCCGGCACCGGCGTGATCGCCGCGACATGGCTGATCGCGCTCGCCGTATCGACGTCGCCGACGATCTTGGTCTTGCCTTCCTCATCGGCGGGCACGCGGTTGATGCCGACGTCGATCACCGTCGCGCCGGGCTTGATCCAGCTGCCCTTGATCATCTCGGGGCGACCGACAGCGGCAACCACGATATCGGCCTGATGCACGACGCCGGCCAGATCCTGCGTGCGGCTGTGCGCGATCGTCACCGTGCAGTTCTCGGCCAGCAGCAGCTGCGCCATCGGCTTGCCGACGAGGATCGAGCGGCCGATCACCACGGCGTTCTTGCCGGAGAGGTCGCCCAGCTCGTCCTTCAGCAGCATCAGGCTGCCGAGCGGGGTGCAGGGCACCAGGCCGGGCAGGCCAAGCGCGAGGCGGCCGGTGCTGGTGGGGGTCAGGCCGTCGACATCCTTGTCCGGATTGATGGCGTTCACCACCGCCTGCTCGTCCAGCCCCTTGGGGAGCGGAAGCTGCACGAGGATGCCGTCGACGCGATCGTCGCCATTCAGCTCCTCGACCAGCTCCATCAGCTCTTCCTGACTGATCGTGGCGGGACGGCGGAACTCGAAGCTCTCCATGCCGAGCTTGAGCGTCATCTTGTGCTTGGAGCGGACATAGACCGCGCTCGCCGGATCCTCGCCGACCAGCACCACGGCGAGGCCGGGCTTGCGGCCCTTGAGCTCGATGAACTTCGCGACGCCCTCGGCGACCTTGTCCTGCACCTTCGCCGCGAAGGCCTTGCCGTCGATTTCCTTGCCCAAAGTCATGTTCCGCTACGCTCCTGTTCGGCGATCTCTCTCAAAGACTGCTCGGCCTGCGGTCCTGCGTCCGCGAGCCGCAGGCGCTTTAGCCGGTTGGTGTCGCCTGTCTCCAGAAAAATCGACGAAGCCGGCCGTTTGAGCAAGCGGGCAAGCAGGGCGATGAGCGCGGCATTGGCCTTGCCCTTGTCCGGAGGGGCGGTGACGCTCGCCTGCAACCAGCGCTGCCCGGCCGAATCCGTGAAGGTGCCGCCGATCCGCTCACGCGCCGCGCGCGGGCTCAGGCGGATCGCGAGGAGAAGATCGGCGCCGTCGCGGCGGACGGGCATGGGGCAGGCCCCTTACATCAGCAGCGCGGCGATCGCGGTGAGGCCGGGCCCCTGCAGGATGATGATGATGATCAGCACGACCATCGGCGAAAGATCGAGCGCCCCCAGATCCGGCATGATGCGGCGGATCGGGCGGTAGAGCGGCTCGGTCAGCCGATCGAGCGCGATCCAGATGCTGCGCACGATGTCGTTGCTGGTGTTGATGACGTTGAAGGCGATGAGCCAGCTCAGGATTGCCTGGACGATGATGATCCACCAGGCCACGTTGAGCAGGATCGCCAGCGTCTGAATGAGGGCAAGGGCCATGGGTTGTCCTGTTGAGTGGGGCTGAGAGGAGTCTAGCGCAGCTAATACAGCAGCGGCAAGCGCTTAGGTGGATTTGGGTTTTTCCGCTCTTCCCCGACATCCGCGCGGGCCGAGGCCCTTCGACAGGCTCGGGGCGAGCGGATGCAGCGTCCGCCCTAGAGGTGCACCAGCGTTCCCGCGCCCTGCCGGGTGAAGATCTCCAGCAGCAT
>JAFKLU010000009.1 GCA_017304105.1 Sphingomonadales bacterium | reverse complement strand
TCGCGCGCAGCTTGCGGCTCTCCGTCTCGGGAGAGCTCGTCCCGCGCGCCAGGCGGCGGTAGAGCATCGGCACGACGAACAGGGTGATGACGGTCGCGATGCTGACGCCGAACACGATCACCCAGCCGATCGAGGAACGCGCGGCGGCGCCCGCACCGTGGCTGAGCGCCAGCGGCACGGCGCCGGCGACCGTGGCGATGGAAGTCATCAGGATCGGGCGCAGGCGGCGGACTGATGCCTCGCGGATCGCGGTCTCCACGTCCTTGCCCGCATCGCGCAGCTGATTGGCATATTCGACGATCAGGATGCCGTTCTTCACCGCCAGTCCGACCAGCATGACGATGCCGATCTGGCTGAACAGGTTGATCGTCGTGCCGGTGACGGCGAGGCCGATGATGCCGCCCGCAACGCCGAGCGGCACCGCGGAGATGATGACCGCCGGATGCACGAAACTCTCGAACTGCGCGGCGAGCAGCAGATAGATGACGATCACGGTCAGACCAAAGGCGACCCAGATCGAGCTGCCGGTCTGCTTGAAGGAGCGGCTCTCGCCGCGATAGCCGATGGCGAGCACCTCAGGCGACTGGCTCGCCTCCTTCTCCAGGAAAGCGAGCGCGCGGCTGAGCGAATAGCCGGGCGCGAGGCCCCCATTGAGCGTGATGGAGCGCATCTTGTTGAAGCGGCCAAGCTCGCGCGCCGTGGCGGCCTGCCGGGTGACGACGAGATTGGAGAGCGGCACAAGCACGCCGCTGCCGCTGCGCACATAGACCTTGGAGAGCGCGGCCTCGTCATCCCGGTTGAAGGCCTCGGCCTGGAGGACGACATAATATTCCTCGCCGTCGCGCACGTAGGTGGAGACGCGGCGCGAACCCATCATCGTCTGCAGCGCCTGGCTCACATCGTCGACGGAGATGCCCAGATCGCCCGCGCGCTGGTGGTCCACATCGATCACGAGCTGCGGCTTGTTCTCGATATAGTCAGCGTCGAGGTTCTGGATGCCGGGATTGTCGCGCGCGGCCTCCAGGATGCGGTCGCGCGCCTTGGCGAGTTCCTCATAGCTGTTGCCGGCGATGACGAAGCTGATCGGCTGGCTGCCGCGCGCCATTCGGTTGGAGACGACGGCATTGCCGCGCACGCCCGGCAGATCGGCGAGCTTGGCATTGATGGCGCGGGCCACGTCCTGCGTGGTTTCCTTGCGGTCGTCCCAATGCTGCATGAAGATGGCGAGCTGGCCGGAATTGAAGTCCTCAGACGCGCCGCCATTGTTGGGGATGCGCGCGTTCATGCCGCGAATGCCGCCCTGGCCGACCATCGGCAGGACGATCTTCTCGATCTCGCGGGCATAGGCATCGGCCTGCGCGAAGCTGGTGCCTTCGGGCGCATTGAAGCGGACCTGCGAGGTGCCGGCATCCTCGGCGGGGGCCAGCTCGGCATCAAGGCCCCGGAACAGCCAGGCGGCGCTGCCCAGCAGCAGCGCGCAGACGATGATGACGGACAGGGGCTTGCGCAGCACATGGTCGAGCGCGCGTCTGTAGCCCGCCTCGGTGCGGTCCATCGCCCGGTCGACGCGCGAGGTGAGCCAGCCGCGCTTGCTGTGCTTGAGCAGCTTGGAGCACATCATCGGAGTCAGGGTGAGGGCGAGCAGGCCCGAGATGCTGAGCGCGGCGATCATTGCCACGGCAAGCTCGCGGAACAGCAGGCCCGCCTGACCGGAAAGGAACATGACCGGCACGAACACGGCGCACACGACGAGCGGGGTCGCCATCACAGCGAAGCCCACCTGCCGGGCACCGGCATAGGCCGCGTAGAGCGGCTCCTCGCCTTGCTCGATGCGATGATAGA
>JAFKLU010000008.1 GCA_017304105.1 Sphingomonadales bacterium | reverse complement strand
AGAAAGACAGCGGAGCGGCCGGGCCGACACGTCCGATGACCGATGCGATCGCAACGAAGATGCCGGCGCCGACAATGACAGCGAGCCCGTAGAGGAGGAGCGGCCAGAAGGTGAGCGAGCGCCGCAAAGCGACGTGCGCGGTTGCTCGATTGTTATGGGGCGTCATTCCAGCTCCAGGCTTGATGCTTGTTCGATGAGAGGCGCCGCGGGTTGCCCCTCAGCGGACTCTCGTGAACCAGTGTTATCAAGAAAGAAGGCCGGTCTCTCAAGATCGGTGCGAGCTTGCGTAGAGGCAGCGAATACAACCGATGGAACCTTGTCCTCTGCCGTACGTTGTTAGCCGATGGCAGTGAGCATCGTGGGGGCGGTCGTGAATTCCCAGAGGTTAGCAGGCGCCGATCATCCGGCGGGCCTTCCGATAAGCGCAATGAGCCTTCACGTCCCGCCCAAGCACTTCCTGGAGGCGCTGCCGATCGCAATATACGCGTGCGCCGCCGATGGCCGGATTCTTTGGTTCAACGAACGCGCCTGCCGACTGTGGGGACGAACGCCACGGGTGGGGGACGCCCACGAGCTGTACTGTGGTGCTTATACCGTGTTCGCGGGTGAGCGGCGGATACCGCCCGAAGAGACCCCCATGGCCGAGGTGCTTCGTACCGGCACTCCGATACGCAGTGCAGAAGCGCGCGTCCAGCGCCCGGATGGTTCCGAAGTCTGGGCCGAGATCCACATCGAGCCCGTACGCGATGAGGCTGGAGCTGTCATAGGCGCAATAAATTGCTTTCATGAGACCAATGGCCCCCCGCGCGAGCATATGCGCTGGCTCGCCGAGGCGTACGACAATGCAAGGATTGGCATCGCGGAGGTCGAGCGGGGCGGACAGCTGCGCCGTCTCAATGCGCATCTGCGGGATATTCTCCAGGCCGCTCCCGAAGACAAAACGGTCTTCGACCTGATACACGGCGATGACCGTAAAGCGCTAATTTCCTTGTTCGAGCAGCAGCTGGCCGGTCACCTCGATCACTATGAGCTCGAGATTCGATTGAGCCCCGAAAACGGGGAGCACCGCTGGGTAAGCGTCAGCTCCCGGGGCGTTAAAGATACGCAAGGAACCCACCAGTGTGCTCTCTGGATTGTGCGCGACATTAGCCCACGCAAGGCATCCGAGAAGCGGCTGGAAAGCTTCAGTAAGAGCCAGACTGCACTTCATACGCTGACGGCCACATTGCAGAGGGCCGGTGCGCCGGACGAAGTATACTCGGCCGCTATTGATGCCATCCACCGGTCCCTTCTATGCTCGCGCGCTTCTGTGCTGCTGTTAGATGCGCAAGGGGTGATGCGCTTCGAGATGGCGCGAGGACTCTCCCGTACTTACATGGAGGCGGTAGAGGGGCATTCCCCATGGGATGCGGGCACCGCTGATGCGCGGCCTATCTGCATAGACGATGTTGTCGCATCGAGCCTGGCCGGCGATCTAAAGGGCGCGGTATTGCAAGAGGGTATCCGGGCGCTGGCATTCATTCCCATCGAAAGCCATGACCGCCTGCTCGGAAAGTTCATGGTCTACTACGACGAGCCCCATTCCTTCTCGCGGGCCGAGGTAGACACGGCGCGGACCATAGCTCGGCACGTGAGTTTCAGCCTGGAGAGGCTGCATTCGCAGCGCTCGGCGCAGCATCTGGCCGCCATCGTGGAATCGTCCTGGGACGCGATCGTAAGCAAGGACACAAACGCGATTATCACGAGCTGGAACGCGGGGGCTGAACGATTGTTCGGCTACACGGTCGCAGAGGCGGTCGGAAAGCCGATCACAATGGTCATACCGCCGGATCGTTTGGATGAAGAGCGCAAT
>JAFKLU010000361.1 GCA_017304105.1 Sphingomonadales bacterium | reverse complement strand
CGATGGGGAGCGAACACGACCCGCTGCCCATCGGTGCGTGGAAGATACAGGGCATCAGCCGCAATCCCGACTTTCACTACAATCCCGCGCTGTTCTGGGACGTGAGCGACTCCGAGCCGGAGCAGCTTCTGAAACCCGGCCCCAATGGACCCGTGGGCGTGGTGTGGCTGGACCTCTCCAAGGAGCACTACGGCATCCATGGCACCAGCGAGCCCGCCTCGATCGGCATCAGCCAGAGCCATGGCTGCGTGCGGCTCACCAACTGGGATGCCGCGCGGCTGGCGCAGATGGTGCAGCCAGGCTTGACGGCCACCTTCCAGGAATAGGCCAAAAAACAGGTCGGCCCGGACGTGCGCGGCCGAAATAAAGAGCCGCCGCGCTGGAACGAACGGGCCCCAGCGGATTTACCGTTCCGCCGGCAATGCCTGTTGCCGGTGCGAAACCCTACTGCGGCGGCTGTCATGGCCGCCGTTTTTTTCGCGACGACGCGCGTGCCTGTCTCCAGTCCGCTCGACCGCGACGGGCGAGGATGGTGCGCTCTAATCCGTCGAACCGGTGCTTCTGATCCGCGCGATGACGGCCTGCGTGTGCGCTCTTGCGGCCTCCGGGTCCGCCGCGTCTCCGGCATCGATGGCACGCCAGTGCGCGCTTAGCCGTTCGAAGCCGATCATGCCGGCGACGCCCGCGATCTGGTGCGGCAGGCGCGATTCCGGATCGGGCGCGTCCAGCCAGGCGAGCGCTTCCGTCAACTGCTCCGCGAAACGCGCGAGCAACCGGTCGGCGACTGCGCGCCCGCCGAGGCGCACGAGCCGGTAAGCGGGATTGTCGGGCGAGCGGAAGCCGTGATCGCGGAGCGGCCCGGCCCATTGCTCGATCACGGCCAGCGTGGAAGCGCGGTCGAGCGGTGCGGGGACAATGGCCGAGACGCCCTCGGGCGGGGCTGGCGCATCACGCACGAGCAGGATGGGCGTGGCTCCGAGGGGCAGCGGCGCCGCGCGGATGCGCAGCACATGCCCGGCATAGGAGGGATCAGCGCTGTCGAGCAGGAAGAGGGCGATCATTCCCTCCGCCGCGATCGCCGGATCGGTGACATCGTCCGCCGCGATGCAGGCCCAGCCATGCGGCTCCAGCCACGCCTTCAGCTGGCCTTGCAGGGATTTGGCGGAGCCCAGCATTGCCAGGCAGGTCATGGCATCGCGTTCAGTCATGGTTGCCAGGGCTCCCGATGCGGCGAAACGTTATTCTAATGGTTAACATCATGTATTTTATCGTTTCACTTCAATATATTTCCGAACGACAATGGGAGATGGACGGGTCTTGCTTGCGGATGATCATCCGCTCATCCGCGAGGGCTTGACGCTCGCCATCGCCGCGCGCCATCCGTCCGTTCTGGTCGACAGCGTGGAAAGCGTCGCCGCCGCCGAGGTAATGGCGAGGACGCACAAAGATTATCGTCTGATGCTGCTCGATTACCAGCTGCCGGATGCTGACGGATATTCGGGCTTCTTCCGTATGCTCCACGCGCTGGGCAGGACGCCGATCGCGATCATCTCGGCGCATGATCATCCCTCCATGATCAGCGCGGCCAAGGCGATCGGCGCGGCGGGCTTCCTCTCCAAGAGCGAGCCGCTTGATCAGCTCGCTTCCGCCATCGACCAGCTGCTGCAGGGCAAGGCGGTCTTCCCGCCCGTGCCGGCCGTGGGCGATGAGCTGATCGCGCTGCGCAAGCGGCTGGAAACGCTGTCCCCCGCCCAGATGCGCGTGCTTGCCGCGCTCGCCAAGGGGCATCTCAACAAGCAGATCGCGGCCGACCTCGATCTCACCGAGGCGACGATCAAGGCACATATGACGGCGGTTTTTCGCAAGCTTGGCGTCAGCAACCGGGTGCAGGCCCTGCTCGCGGTGCGCCCCCTTTTCGATCCGGAGACCTGAAATCATGGCGACCCAGCCCGTCACCAGTCCCGGAACGGCTCCGCGGCTGTGGCGTGCGCTGGTCCTCGCCGCCATGGTGTCGGCGATATTATGGGGCATTTCGCTCTCGCTTTCGGCACAGTTCGAAGGATTTTCGGAACGTCAGCGCAACGTCCGGCGGGTCTATGAGCAGGAGGCGGTGATCGCGAGGCTCGTCTCCGATCTGAGAAAGGCAGAGGCGGCGCAGCGCAGCTATGTCCTCACCGGCGACGCAGGCTTTCTCCAGCCCTATGAGCAACTGCGCGCGACCGCCGCTGCGCGGGTTGCGCAGCTCCGGGGCCTTTACGCGAATGAAGCGCGCCCGGTCCGCGAGCACATCGCCTTGGTGGCCGGTCTCGTGCCGCAGAAGCTGGATGAGATGCAGCGCATTCAGGATCTGCACGCCCGCGAGGGGCGGGACGCCGCCGCCGCTCGGATCGCGCAGGGGATCGACGGGCGGCTCATGGAGCGGATCGGGCAGGCGAGCGGCGCGGTGAAGGCGCAGCAGGATGCCTTTCTGGCCGCACAGCTCACCAGCGGCGCGCGCGAAGCGGTCGAGCGCCGGCGGCTTTACACGATCGCCCTGTTGCTCGTCACCGCAGCGGCCTTCGCCGTCGCCTATGTCATCTGGCACAGCGGCCGCGCGCGCCACAAGGCGCTGGTCGAGGCGATCGATGCGGGCGCGCGACAGATGGCCATCTTCAATAGCGCACTCAATGCCATCGTGCTCATCAATCCGAGCGGCAGCATCGAGGTGATGAATCCTGCGGCCGAGCGGCTGTTCGGCTATCCGGCGACCGATCTGCTGCGGCGGGACATCTCGATCATCGCAGATCTGGGGCCGGGCGAGGGGCCGTTCCTCGATCGCATCGGCCTCACCGACGACGGCCTTGCCCAGCCCTTCCGCCCGCTCGTGCGCGCGCGCCGCTCGGACGGGGGGATCGTGCCGGTCGAGGTCGCGCTCGGGCTCATGGCGCTGGAGGACGGCATGCATGTCGTGGCCGTGTTCCGCGATGTGAGCGAGCGCGAGAAGGTCGAGCAGATCAAGGATCAGTTTCTCTCCACGGTCAGCCACGAACTGCGCACGCCGCTTACCTCCATCGTCGGCTCGCTCGGCCTGCTGCGGGCCGGCGTTGCCGATGCGCTCACCGATCAGCAGCAGCGGCTCGTCGATATCGCCGAGAACAATGCGCATCGGCTCATCCGCATCGTCAACGACATTCTCGACGCGGAAAAGCTCCAGTCTGGCCAGATGACGTTCGCGATGACGCCGGTGGACCTGTGCGACGTGGTGACGAGCGCCGTTGCCAGCATGAGTGGCCTGGCGGCCACCAGGAACATCGCGCTCCTGGTGGCAGCGCCCGACGAGCCGGTGATGGTGGAGGGCGACAAGGATCGGCTTGTGCAGGTCGTCAACAATCTGTTGTCCAATGCGATCAAGTTCGCCCCGTCCGGAAGCCGGGTCGATGTGCGGGTCATGCGGGATGGCCGGCACGGGCGGATCGCGGTCATCGACCGGGGACCGGGCATCCCCGTGGACCTGCGCGACCGCCTGTTCACCCGCTTCGCGCAAGGGGCGATATCGGGCCGCGCCGGAACGCCGGGCACCGGCCTTGGCCTCACCATCTCGCGCGAGATCGTGCAGCACCATCGCGGCACATTGACCTTCGCCGATGCGCCGGGGGGCGGCACGGTCTTCACCATCGAGCTGCCGCTGGAGAGCGGGCCTGCCGAGCAGGGCAAGCCGGACGGCACACCACGATTGCTGCTTTATGCCGACGCGACCGAGGCCGAAACGCTGGCCGCCAGTTTCGCCGCCCGCTCGATCCGCGCCGATCCGGCGGCGAGCATCGCGGACGCGGCGAGCGCGGCCGGGCAGCGCCGCTATCTCGCGATGATCGTGGACTTTCAGTTCGCCGGGGAAGATGCGCCAGCCCTGATCCACGCGGTGCGCGCCGAGCCCCACGGACGCGCGCTGCCGATCATCGGCATCGTCGGCGACGGCCAGGCCGCCGATCCGGATCGGACCGCCGCCATCGACATCATCGACTGGCTGCGCAAGCCTATCGACCCCCAGCAGCTCGACGCCGCGATTGCCGCCGCCATGGCGCGCGCCCGTGTTGACATGCCGCTGGTGCTGCATGTCGATGACGATCCCGACACGCTGGAAGTCACCGCCGCTGCGCTTGCAGGACATGCCCGCGTGGCACAGGCGCGCGACCTTGGCTCGGCCCGCGCCTTCCTCGCCGATACGCGCGCGGACATCCTCATCGTCGACATCGGGCTTCCGGACGGCTCCGGGCTCGAACTGGTGAGCGATCTCGCCGGCACGGAGCGGGCCGGCACGCCGGTGATCATCTACACCGCGCAGGACATGGGCGGCGACCTGCGCGAGGTGGAGGCCGTGCTGACCAAATCCAGGAAGACGCTGCCCAATCTCGTGGAGACAATCCTGGCTATCGCCAGGCGGCAGGAGGGGAGAAAGGACGAATGAGCGGGCCCCTGAAGCTGCTTTATGTGGACGATGAAGCCGACATCCGCACCATTGCGGAACTGGCGCTGCGGCTCGATCCTGACATGGAGGTGGTCATTGCCGAATCGGGCGAAGACGCGCTGAAGCGGATCGGCGAGGGCAGATGGATGCCCGACGTGGCGCTGATCGACATGATGATGCCGGGCATGTCCGGCATGGAGCTGCTCTGGCTGATGCGCCAGCGCAAGGACACCGCCGCCATTCCCGTGCTGTTCGTCACCGCAAGCGCGCGGACGGTGGAAGTGGAGCGCTATATCGAGGCGGGTGCGGTGGGCGTCATCGTCAAGCCGTTCGATCCGGTGACGCTCGCGCGGACCGTGCGGGAGCATTATGCGAAGCTGAGGTCTTGACAGGCGGGGCGGGGCTGATGGCCGTGGTTCATCGATAATTCGCGCGACCGTTATTCGCGCGAATGTCACGGAGAGCGAACTGCCAGGACATGGCCACGGAGCGGACGCGCGCCGGCTTTTCCTTCGTCATTCCCGCGAACGCGGGAATCCAGTAGCGACGGCGAGATGCGGCGCAACCTTGGCGCAGGGCCTGGAAACATGATTTGATCGAGAGAGGCGAAGCCGGACTGGCAGGATCTCGCCGTCAGCCTTGGCTTTGCGCCGATAGGTGACTGGATTCCCGCGTTCGGGGGAATGACGAAAAAGGGGCAGGCAACCTCCATTTGCCACCCCAGTTCAGCATCGGGGCCCTATGGATCCCGTCCAAAAGCTCATTCAGTACGATGCCAGTAGGCGCGATGGACACTGAAACAGGTTCAGCATGACGACTTCGGGAAGCAACGCGCTCTCCGGGCTGGAAATTCGATCCCGGCCTAAGACTTTGGTGGAAATCGGCCTTGCCGCGCGCCTGCCGGTAAGCATCGCTTAACATCGTTCTGGCCTGTTGTACCCCCGACGACAGAGGGCTTTGATTTCATGACGGCGCTGAGTCAGCTCGACAGCAGGGATCGACCGGCGGCCGCCACGCGGCGCGGGGCGAGGGCGGCTCGTTATCCTGTCGATGTCCCGGCGCGCCTGCGCGTTGGCGCGCATCTGCTCATCGTGCGCACGCTCGACATTTCGGGCGGCGGCGCCAAGCTCGTCTTGACCGACGCTGCGCAGTGTGCGCTGCTGAGGCGTGGCGCGCTCGTCCTCATGAATGCCGATTGCCTGCCCGCGCCCCGGCTGGCGGCGGTGAGCTGGCTGCGCGGCGACAGGATCGGCCTGTGCTTCCAGGAACCGCTATCGGCTGCCGAACTCGCGGGCCTGCGACCGGGGAACTGACCGGAGCAACCTCAGCTCGACCAGCTCCCTCCCAGTGCGCGGAATACGTCGATCTGCGATTGCGCGACCACCGCATCCTGCAGGGCGAGCGCGGCCTCGGCTTCGGCGAAGGTGCGCTCCGTATCGAGCAACTGCAGCGAGTCGATCGCGCCCTCGCGCTGCTGCGCGCGGGTGATGTTCGCCGCTGTCTCCGCCGAATCGCGCGCGGCCTTGAGCGACTGGCGCCGGTCGAGCGCGCGGGCATAATTGGAGAGGGCTGTCTCGGTTTCCTCCAGCGCGTTCAGCACGGCACCGTCGAACGCGGCGAGCGAGGCTTTGCTGTCCGCTTGCGCCCCGGCGATGCGGGCGCGGGCGGCCTCCTGATTGGGGAAGCTCCACGAGATGAGCGGCCCCAGCAACCAGCGCAGCGGCCCGGCGCCGAAGATGTTGCCGATGTCGTTGCCGGTCGAGCCGATCGATCCGCCGAGCGCGATCTTGGGATAGAGATCGGCCGTGGCGACGCCGATGCGCGCCGTGTCGGCGGCGAGGCGGCGCTCGGCGGCGCGCACGTCCGGGCGGCGGGCGAGCAGGGCAGTGCCGTCACCGACCGGGATCGGCCGGGTGATCTCCAGACCCACGGTGCGCTTGGCGGCGATCTGCGGCAGGTCGGCGGGCGTGCGGCCGGTGAGCGTGGCGAGGCGGAACAAGGCCGCCTGACGCTGCGCGAGGAGGCGCGGAATGTCCGCCGCGCGCTGATCGCGCAGCGTGGCGATGCGGGCCACGTCGAGCGAGGTGGCGAGGCCCGCGGAATGGCGGCGCTTGGTCAGATCGAGCAGGCGGTCGAGCAGGGCGACGATCTGGTTCGCGACCTCGATCTGGGCGGCGCCCGAGGCAGCGTCGGCATAAGCGCGGGTCGTATCGGCGACGACCGCGACGCGCACCGCGTCGGCATCATGGGCGGCGGCGGCGGCATCGCCGCGCGCAGCCTCGATATTGCGGCTCACCCGGCCGAACAGATCGACCTCGTAGGAGACCCTCAGGCCGCCATCGAGCTGCCAGTCCTCGCGTGCCATGCCGGGCAGGCGCTGCTGCGCGGGCAGGCGGCCGTAATTGCCGCTCGCCTGAATGCCGGTCTGCGGGAGCCTATCGGAGCGGGCGCCGCGCAGCGAGGCTCGGGCCTTTTCCAGCCGGGCGACGGCGACGCGGACATCGGTGTTGGCGGCCAGCGCATCGGTGACGAGCTGGTCGAGCACCGGGTCCTCGTAGAGCCGCCACCAGTCCTGCTGGACCGGAGCCGCCGCGAAGGCGGGCCCGGTGCCGGAGAGGAAGGGGCCGGAGGACGCCGGGGGGGGCGTTGGGGCGACGTAGTCCGGCCCCGCCGCGCACGCTGAAAGCGCCAGCGCGGAAACCATGGGGATGAGAAGACGGGCGAGTTTCATCGGAGGAACTCCTTATTCCGCCGGAGACAGCGCCGGCTGGCCGCCGGAGCGCCCGCGCAGGCGAGCGATCCGGTCGCCCAGCGCGCGGCTGACGACGTAGAAAGTGGGGGTGAAGATGAGGCCGAAGGCCGTCACGCCGAGCATGCCGAAGAACACCGCCGTGCCGAGCGCCTGCCGAAGCTCCGCGCCCGCGCCGGAGGCGACCACCAGCGGCACCGCGCCCAGGATGAAGGCGAAGCTCGTCATCAGGATCGGCCGCAGCCGCTGCTCGGCGGCATGCACCGCCGCCTGAATGGGCGAGAGTCCCTGATCCTCGCCCTGCCGCGCAAACTCGACGATGAGGATCGCATTCTTGGCGGCGAGCGCCACGAGCACGATCATACCGATCTGCGTCAGCACATTATTGTCCATGCCGCGCAGGTTGACGCCGATCATCGCCGCCAGCACCGACATGGGCACGATCAGGATGATCGCGAGCGGCATGACGAGGCTCTCATATTGCGCCGCCAGCACCAGGAAGACGAGCAGCACGGCGAGGCCGAAGACGAGGCCCGCGGTGTTGCCGGCGGTCTTCTGCTGATAGGCGATGCCGGTCCACTCATGGGTGAAGCCGCGGGGCAGATTGGCGTTGGCGATCGCCTCCAGCTTGTCGAGCGACTGGCCGGACGAGAAGCCGGGGGCGGTGTCGCCGTCGATCGCGACCGCGGGCGACAGATTGTAGCGCTGCACGCGATAGGGGCCGGTCGTGTCGCGGAACGTCGCCACCGAGCCGATCGGGACCATCTGGCCGTAATCCGAGCGGGTCTGGAGATTGGCGATGTCCGCGGGCGTGCGGCGGAACTCCTCGTCTGCCTGCGCGGTGACGCGATAGGTGCGGCCGAGCAGGTTGAAGTCGTTGACGAAGGCCGAGCCCAGATAGACCTGCAGCGTCTCGAACACGCGCTCGGGCGGCACGCCCAGCATCTCCGCCTTGTTACGGTCGATGTCGGCGAAGATGCGCGGCGTCGAGGTCTCGAAGAAGGTATAGACGAAGGACAGGCCGGGCGTCTGGTTGGCCGGGCCAATCACGCTATAGGCGGCCTGCTCCAGCGCCTTGCTGCCCTTGCCGTCGCGGTCCTGAACCATCAGGCGATAGCCGCCGGCCGAACCGATGCCACGGATGAGCGGCGGCTTGACGATCATGAGGCGCGCCTCGGTGATGTCGGCGGTCCGCTTGCGGGCCTCCTCCATCAATGCGTCGATGGACTGGCCATGTTTCGCGCGCTCGTCGAAATCGTCGAGCACCCAATAAGCGGCGGCCGAGTTGGCGTTGCGCGTCTCCGAGGCGCCGTCGAAGCCGGAGAGCATGACGGTGTTGGAGATGCCGGGAATCTTGAGCATGCGCTCGGCGACCTTCTTCATCACCACATCGGTGCGCTGGGTCGAAGAGCCGGGCGGGAGCTGCACGATCGTGAAGAAGTAGCCCTGATCCTGCGCGGGGATGAAGCCGACGGGCGTGTACCAGAGCGCGCCCACGGTGAGCGCGATCATACCCGCATAAGCCGCCATCACCTTGCGGGGCTGGCGCACCAGCCGGTCGGTGAGGCGCGCATAGGCGGCGCTGAACCGCTCGAAGCCGCGATTGAAGGCATTGCCCGCGCGCTCGGCGAGCTGCTGCCAGCGCGGCGCGCTCGTCGGCAGGGCGTGGCGATGCTTGAGGAGCAGCGCGGACATGGCCGGCGAGAGGGTGAGCGAGAGCACCAGCGAGATGATCGTCGCGGCCGAGATGGTGATGGCGAACTGCTGGTAGAAAGCGCCGGACATGCCGCCGATGAACAGCGTGGGCACGAACACGGCGCAGAGCACCAGCACGATGGCGATGAGCGCGGCGCCCACTTCGTCCATCGAGACGCGCGCGGCCTCCAGCGGGGTCATGCCCTGCTCCAGATTGCGCTCGACATTCTCGACGACCACGATCGCGTCATCGACCACGATGCCGATGGCGAGGACGAGGCCGAAGAGGGATAGGTTGTTGAGCGAGTAGCCGAGCGCCGCCAGCACCGCGAAGGTGCCGATCAGCGAGACCGGGATGGCCAGCACCGGGATCAGCGCCGCCCGCCACTTCTGCAGGAAGACGATGATGACCAGCACGACGAGGATCACCGCCTCGACCAGCGTCTTCACCACCTCGTCGATCGACTTCTGGATGAACTCGGTCGGGTTGTAGACGATGCGATATTCAAGGCCCTGCGGGAAATCCTTCGAGAGCGTCTCCATCTCGGCCTTGATTGCCTCGGCGGCGGCGAGCGCGTTCGATCCCGGCATCTGGAAGACGGGGATGATCACGCTGTCCTTGTCGCCGAGATAGGCGCTGGTGCCATAATCCTCGGCGCCGAGTTCGACGCGGGCGACATCGCTGACGCGCACCTGCCGTCCGTCCGCATCGGTGCGGATGACGACGCGGCCGAACTGCGCGGGCTCGGTGAAGCGGCCCTGCGTCTCGACGTTGAGCTGGAAGGCCGAGCCGCCCGAGGGAGGCTGGCCGAGCGTGCCGGCGGCGACCTGGACGTTCTGCTGGCGCAGCGCCGACACGATGTCGCCGGCGGTCAGGCCGAGCGAGGCGGCGCGGCGCGGATCGATCCACACGCGCATGGAAAGGTCGCGCGAGCCGAAGAGCTGCACGTCGCCGACGCCCTCGATGCGGGCCAGCCGGTCCTTGATGCGCGTCTGCGCATAGTTGGAGAGATAGGCGCGATCGAGGCTGTTGTCCGGCGAGATGAGATTGACGACCAGCAGGAAGTCCGGCGAGGTCTTCTTGGTGACCACGCCAAGGCGCTGCACTTCCTGCGGCAGGCGCGGCAGGGCCACCGCGACGCGGTTCTGCACCAGCACCTGCGCGTCATCCAGGTTCGTGCCCTGCTTGAAGGTCACGGTGATGACCACGCGCCCGTCGCCCGTGGACTGGGACGACTGGTAAAGCATGTTCTCGACGCCGTTGATCTCCTGCTCGATGGGGCTCGCGACCGTCTCGGCCACGGTCTCGGCGGAGGCGCCGGGATAAGTGGCGGAGACGGTCACGGTCGGGGGGACGACCTCGGGATATTGCGAGACCGGCAGGAAGAAATAGGCGATCGCCCCGATGATCGTGATGATGATCGCGATGACGGCGGCGAAGATGGGCCGGTCGATGAAGAAGCGGGAGAGGCGCATGCAATCCTCCTGAACCTGGTTGTGTGGACCCAACCGGCACTCCCCTGGGGGCGGGAGCCGGGGCAATTTCGGAGCTGCCGGTTGGGCCCACTGACTCCCGCTGAGGCGGGAGCGAGGGGAATGACTATCGGGCGAAGGTCGCCTGTCCGGAGAGCGAGACGCCGGTCGGTGCGGAAGGCGCCGTCGCGGCCTGACGCTCGGGCTCGATCTTGCCGGCCTTGGCCTGCACCTTGCCGCCTGGCATCGCCATCTGCGTGCCGACGATGACGACCTGATCCGTACGATCGAGGCCCGAGCGCACGACGCGCAGGCCATCGATCACCGGGCCGAGCGTCACGGCCTTGGCCGAGACGGTGCCATCCTTGCCGACGACAAGCAGCGTCTTGCGCGCCTGATCGGTCTGGATCGCGGTATCGGGCACCAGCAGCGCCTTCACCGTGCCGCCGCTGGAGAGGCGCATGTTGCCGAACATGCCGGGCGTCAGGAACAGATCCGGATTACGCAGCACCGCGCGGGCGCGGATCGTGCCGGACTTGGGGTCGAGGCCGTTATCGGTGAAATCGAGCTGGCCCTTCCACTTGTAATCCGTCTCGTCCTGCAGCCGAATCTCGACCGGCGAACCCTTGCTCTCGCCTTCGCGCTTGCCCTTGAGGAAGAGGCCTTCCGAGCCATCGAAGGTGAAGTAGATCGGGTCGAGCGCGTTGATCGTGGTGAGCAGCGTGCCGGATGCGCCATCCCCGGCGCCGACCAGATTGCCGGCATCGATCCGACGATCCGAGACACGGCCGCCGATCGGCGCGCGGACGGTGGTGAACTCCATGTCGAGCGCGCGGGCGCGGACCCGGGCTTGCGCGGCAGCGAGAGCGGCGGTCGCGGCCTGAACGCGGGCGCGCAGGCGGTCCACCTCGCTCTTGGAGACGGCATCGACCGCGACCAGCCGCTCGGCGCGGTCAAGATCGTTGCGGGCGAGGGCGAGATCGCTCTGCGCCGTGGCGACGCCGGCGCGCGCCTCGGCAAGCGCGGCCTGGAACGGGCGCTGGTCGATCGTGAAGAGCGGCTGCCCGGCGCGGACGATCTGTCCGTCCGTGAAATGGATGGCGGTGATCGCGCCGGAGACGCGCGGACGCACCTCGACGGAGCGGCTCGCCTCGAAGCGGCCGATATAATCGTCCCATTCGGTGATCTGGCGCTCAAGCGGCGCCGAGACGGTCACCGTCGGCATGGGCGGCGCGGCCACGGCGGGCGCGCTGCGCTGGGTGAAGGCGTAAATACCCGCTGCCGCGACCAGCGGCAGGGCGATCCAGGCGGCGCGGCGCATCTGACGCGCGCGGGCGGATGCCGGCGCTGGCGCGGTGTCGGCGTCCTGCGCCTGGAAAGGCTGATGCATGTTCATTGCGCTATCCTTGTTCGAAGGAGCTGGCTCTCGGCGCGGATGCGGATGAGCAGCGTCTCATATTGACGTTCGGAGAAACCGGCGGCGAGGAACGCGCTGATCTCGGAAGGGGCGACATTATAGCCATAGTGCCAGCTCAGCACGGCCATGCGGCGCAGCGCTTCGAGGCGGCTGTCGGAGAGCGGGTTCTTGCGCTCGACGCCGAAGATCAGTCGGACGAGCCGGCCAAGCGGCCCTTCCTCGCGAATCGAGGAGAGCCCGTCCCTGCGCGCCAGATAGGCGACAGACCATTCGCGCGGATCGAGGTCGACCGGCTCGCCGGGCAAGGCGCGGGCGGGCGGAAAGGGATTGTCGAAGAGGCCGGCAGCGGTGGGCTGGGCGAAATCCATATAAGCCATCATAACGTCTCCCATCTCTCTGGCTGTGTCACTTCGACGAGACGGTGCCGTCCCCGGAAAACCTTGGTTTTTCCGGGCTGGATCGTCAGTGACGCAGAGGATCGGTCCCGGAGGGCGCGTGCGGGCACGCTACCGCCGAGGGTCAAACCCTGAAAATGTCGTTCTTAAACCGTCCGATGAGGTGAGGAGATGGCGCGGACCGGAGAGGATTCGCGACAGGCCCCAACCCTGTTTCTATACTGACTGGTATAGAAATCGCCCGGTTCGCCGTCAAGGCCTATTTTATACCGAGCGATATTTTTTCCTGCAACGCAATAAGAATGCGTTTCAACGCCCCGGCCATACGGCGAGTGTCGTGTCGACCACCCGCTGCAGCTCTTCGCGCGTGCTGCCCGCGCCCGCCTGCACGGCGAGGCCCTGCAGCACGGCGGTCAGATATTTGGTGATCGCTTCGGCTTCCACGGGGATGTTGAAATCGCCTTCCTCGATGGCGCGTGTCACGCGCGCGAGGAAGAGATCGTGGATCTTGCGGCTGCGCGAGAGCACCTCCGCGCGAATGCATTCCGCCTCCTGCCCGCAGGCGGTCGAGCTGATCACGGCCAGGCAGCCGCCCGGCTCGCAATCGCTGGTGCAATTGGCAAGCGCGCCTTCCAGCAGATGACGCGCGACGGCCTTGGCCGTCGGCTGGGCGAGGGCGGGGCCGACATAGGCCAGCTTCTCGCGCTCGTAGAGATCCAGTGCCTGGCGGAACAAGGCTTCCTTGTTGCCGAAGGCGGCGTAGAGACTCGGGCGCGTGATTCCCATGGCCTCGGTCAGGTCGGTGAGGGAGGCACCCTCATAGCCCTTGCTCCAGAACACGCGCAAAGCCGCGGATAACGCCTTGTCGACGTCGAACTCGCGGGGTCTGCCTCTGGTTGCGACTGCTTCCATATCGAGCGGTATATAATGAGCGAAGTCCCCCGCGTCGAGTCCTCATGTTGCGATAATTGCAATCGGCATCCGAAGGCGGGAGCCCCCAGTCCGCCACCGAGAGGATTCGAATAGATCGAATTGTATCGATTGACATAATTAATGATCTGCGCTTTGATCGCGACAACGAACGAGAGCATGGCCGGAGTCTCTCCGGGCAAGCTTGGGAGGCGTCGGATGGCTGAGAAGATCAAGGTACTGGACCCGCGGGGCTATCCCCCCAAGGTCGTCGGCAAGCGGTTGGCCAATCGGCCCGAGACGCTGGACGGCAAGGTCGTCTATCTCATCGACTGCCTGTTCGATAACAGCGACGTGTTCATGGAGCAACTCCGCGACTGGTTCGCGCAGCATATCCCCGGCGCGATCACGAAGATGATCAAGCCGCGCGAGAGCTGGGTCGACGATCCAGAAATGCGGGCCAGAGTGGTGGAGGATGGGGACGTCGCCATCATTGGCGTCGGTCTCTGAAGCACCTGTTGCCCCACGGTCGTGGGGTTCGCAATGGCACTGGAACTGGACGGGATCCCGACGATCCCGGTCTCCACCCACGTGTTCGCCCGGCTCGCAGCGGCAACGGCCAAGGCCGCCGGCCTGCCGACCACGCGCAACTGCTTCGTGCCGCAGCCGCTCGTGGGCCGCACCCCTTCGGAACTGCGTGCCTATGTCGAGGGCATGGACCCGGTCCACAAGCGCCCCTTCATGCAGGGGGTGATCGAGGGGCTGACCCAGCCGCTGGACGACGAGGACCTGAAGGACGCCAGCTTCGAGCGCGACAGTCCGCGCTATCTGGAGCCTGACACCGACGATAATCTGCGCAAGCTGTTCATCCAGGAGAACTGGACGGACTTCCTGCCGATCATGCTGCCCACCGAGGAGCGCGTCGAGGCGATGCTCAAGGGCACCAGCCATGCGGCGGACAAGTTCGTCGGCTATATGCGTCCGACCAGCTTCCGCGAGGCCTGGGGCTTCGATGTCGAGAAGGTCGCGATCAACGCGGTGATGGCGGGCGCCAATCCCGAATATCTGCCCGTCATCCTCGCCGCCTGCGCGACGGGGATCAGCGCGAGATCGTCCAGCACCACGAGCTGGGCATCCATCTCCTTCGTCAACGGGCCGATCCGCAAGGAAATCGGCATGAACGACGGCATCGGCGCCATGGGGCCGTACAATCACGCCAATGCGACGATCGGCCGTGCTTATTGTCTGGTCAGCCAGAATTGTCAGGGCGGCTCGGTGCCGGGCGACACCTATATGGGCTCGGTCGGCAACAACTATAATTACACGGCCTGCTTCGCCGAGGCGGAGGAGCGCAGCCCCTGGTCGCCCTTCCATGTCGACCAGGGCTTCAGGCCGACCGACAGCGTCATCTCCATCTTCTTCGGCGGCTGGTACACGCATTCGGGCTTCGGCCCGCGCGAGACATGGCAGGAGAAGTTCGTGCGCATGCTGACGGCGGCGGACCATTTCTCCTCGCCGTTGATCGGGATGGACCCGATCGTGGCGAACGAGTTCGTGAAGCTCGGCTACACGAAGGAAAGCCTGATCCAGTGGTGTGCCGACAATGCGAAGATGAAGGCGCGCAATTATTGGGACGACCAGTGGGTGACGACGTTGGTCAAGCCCCATGCCGAGGCCGGCGTCGAGCCGATGGCGAGCCGGCTGCGCGCCGCTCCGGACGAGGAGATCAGCATCTTCGCGCCCAATGACATCAAGATCATCGTGATGGGCGGCGAGACGCAGGGCGCCTTCAAGATGATTTCCGGCCGTTATACCGGACGCGGCCCCAACAGCCCCGGCGCGACGCGTTGGGGCGGGCGTGGCGGCGCGGACATGGGGCCGCCGGGCCTCATCGACGTCTGGCGCTGAGCCCTTCCCGACCGACCAGCTTCTCCGCCTTGACCCCCTCGGCTCCTTCCGTATTCGAGCCGGGGGTGGTTTTTTCTTTCAGGTCCGGGGTTCATCGGGGCGTCCGGATGCGAAGAGATTGCCAGCTATTTCTTCGTCATTCCCGCGAAGGCGGGGATCAAGTCATCCCATCCGCGCAAAACAGGCCCGACGCCAAGGCCGCGCCGCATAGCGCCGTCGCCACTGGATTCCCGCCTTCGCGGGAATGACGACGGACAGGGTAAGGTGGCGCCCACTTCCTCGACTTTCCAGCCATCTGCGCGCAGAGCGTCGGAAAGCAAACTAGCCGCGCACGCCCTCATGCGTCCAAGGTGAAGGCGCGAATTCCTCTCGACAGATCGTTCCAATTCGAATAATTGTCTGAGTAACACAATGACTCGCTGGCGGGTGTGGCCGGCGCAAGATGGAGAGCGCGCCATGGAGCTGTCGGAGGTCCGGTTGACCAGCCTTGCCCATGGCGGTGGCTGCGGATGCAAGCTCTCCCCTGCCGTGCTGCGCGAACTGCTCTCCGCGATGCCGGCAGCGCAGGCCTTCCCCGGCCTGCTGGTCGGCACCGAGACGGGCGACGACGCCGCCGTTTATCAGATTGACGAGCAGAGCTGCGTCATCGCCACGACCGACTTCTTCATGCCCGTGGTTGACGATCCGCGCGATTTCGGCCGCATCGCCGCCACCAATGCGATCTCGGACATCTATGCCATGGGCGGCCGGCCGATCATGGCGCTGGCCATTCTCGGCATGCCGCTCGGCAAGATCGCGCCGGAGACGGTGGGGGCGATCCTCGCGGGCGGCGCGGAGGTCTGCGCGAGCGCCGGCATCCCCGTGGCGGGCGGCCATTCGATCGATGCGCCCGAGCCGATTTACGGCCTTGCGGTGATCGGCATCTGCAGGCCGGACGCAGTGCGCCGGAACAGCGGCGCCAAAGCGGGCGACCGGCTCATCCTAACCAAGGGGCTCGGCGTCGGCCGACGACCCTGCTCAACCGCATCGGCACCGAGCTGGGCGCCGACGCGGCGGTGCATGCCGTCACCGATGTGACCGGCTTCGGCCTGTTTGGCCATGGTCTGGAAATGGCGCGCGGATCGGATCTCATGCTGCGCATCGAGGCGGCGACGGTGCCACTGCTTGGCGAGGCGGCGGCACTCGCGCGGGCGGGCTTCATCACTGGCGCCTCGCATCGCAATTGGGACAGCTATGGCGCGGAGGTCGAGCTGCCGGTGGAGCTGCCCGAGTGGCAGCGGCATCTGCTTGCCGATCCGCAGACATCGGGCGGCCTGCTGGTCGCGGTGGCGCGGGAGCGGGCCGAGGCGCTGCTCGCCGAAATACAGGCTGCGGGCTATCCGGCCGCGCGGCTCATCGGGGATGTCGTGGCCGGGCCGCCGCGCGTGCGGATCATATGAGCCATTTGCCTCAGCCGTTGCTGGATCAGGTCGAGAAGGGGAGAAAGTCAGGATGAGTGCAGACTATGATGTCGTGGTCGTGGGCGGCGGCATGGCGGGATTGAGCGCCGCGCTGACGGCCGGGCGGCTGGGGCGCAGCGTCGCACTTCTTTCCAGCGGCGTGCCGGGCGGGCAGCTGCTCAGCATCGAGCATATTGACGGCGTGCCGGGCTATGCCGAGGGCGTCGCGGGCTATGATCTCTGCCCGATCACGCAGGAGCAATGCGACGCGGTGGGCGTGACGCTGATCACCGACCCGTGCGAGCGCATCGCCGCCTCCGACAGCGGCTGGACCGTCTCCGGTCCCGGCGGCGACGTGACGGCGCGCGGGCTGATCATCGCCAGCGGCACCGCCCTCGCCAAGCTCGGCGTGCCGGGCGAGGAGGAATATGAGGGCCGGGGCGTCAGCGATTGTGCAAGCTGTGACGCGCCTTTGCTGCGCAACAAGACAGCGGTCGTCGCGGGCGGCGGCGATTCCGCCATGCAGGAGGCGCTTGTCGTGGCGGACCATGCCGCGAAGGTGATCCTTGTCACCAATGGCGACGGGCTGCACGGCCAGGCGGATTATCGCGAGCGGATCGAAGGCAACGGCAAGATCGAGCTGCGCCTGCGCAGCGAAGTGACCGAGGTGCTCGGCGAGGCGAGTGGCGTTACGGCGGTGAAGATCAGGGATATTGCGAGCGGCACCGAGGAGGAAGTTGCCACCGACGCCCTGTTCGTGTTCATCGGCCTGGTGCCGAACAGCGCCTTCCTCGGCGGTGTCGTCCCCCTTGACGCCAAGGGCCATGTCATGGTCGATCCGGGGCTACGCACGAGCGTGCCGGGCATCTGCGCGGCGGGCAACGTCCGTTCCGCGGGCTCCTTTCGCGCGGCGGGCGTGATGGGCGACGGGGCGCTCGCGGCGAAGACGATCGATGATTATCTGACGACGGGAACATGGCAGACGCCGGGCTGACGGGACAGGATACGGAAACGAAGGGCCAGGCGCCGCGCCGCCTGCCGTCCGTCCACGCGGTCCTGCGGGAAGCCGGGCTGGCGCAGGCGCTGGCGAGCTTTGGCCATGCTATGAGCGTCGCGGCGGTGCGGGAGGTGCTCGCGCGGGCGCGCTCGACAGGGCGCGGGCTCGATGCCGCCGCCGCTGCGGGCGAGACTGTCGATGCGCTCCATGCTGCGCAGCAATCGCGCCTGCGCCCGCTGTTCAATCTCACCGGCACGATCCTCCACACCAATCTCGGCCGCGCGCTCATCGCGCAAGAGGCGATCGATGCGGCGGTGCAGGCGATGCGTCATGCCGTCGCGCTGGAGTTCGATCTCGACAGCGGCAAGCGCGGCGAGCGCGACGATCTGCTGCGCGATATACTGCGGGAGCTGACCGGCGCGGAGGACGCGACGGTCGTCAACAACAATGCCGCCGCCGTGCTGCTGACGCTGAACAGCCTGGGCCAGGGCAAGGGCGCGATCGTCTCGCGCGGGGAACTGATCGAGATTGGCGGCGCCTTCCGCATGCCGGACATCATGGCGCGCGCCGGCGCCCGGCTGGTCGAGGTCGGCACCACCAACCGCACGCATCTGCGCGACTATGAAGGCGCCATCGACGCGGAGACCGGGCTGATCCTCAAGGTCCACACCTCCAATTACCGGATCGAGGGCTTCACGGCTTCGGTGCCGGCCGATCGTCTCGCTGGGCTGGCCCGTGCGCGCGGCATTGCGCTGGTGGACGATCTGGGCTCCGGCACGCTGGTCGACCTCGCGCAATTCGGCCTGCCGCACGAGCCCACCGTGCGTGAGGCGGTCGCGGCGGAGGCGGACATCGTCACTTTTTCCGGCGACAAGCTGCTCGGCGGCCCGCAGGCAGGCTTCATCGTCGGCCGCAAGGATCTGATCGCGCGGATCAACGCCAATCCGATGAAGCGGGCGCTGCGCGTGGACAAGATGCGCCTCGCCGCGATCGAGGCGACGCTGCGGCTCTACCGCGATCCCGAGCGCCTCGTGCGCAAGCTGCCGACGCTGCGCTCGCTCGCTCGGCCGCTCGCCGGGATCGAGGCATGCGCGCGCCGTCTGGCGCCCGCCTTCCCACCGCCCGTGATGGCGCAAGTCACACCCTGCGCCAGTCAGGTCGGCTCGGGCGCCGTGCCGCGCGAGACGATCCCGAGCTTCGGGCTCGCGCTGCGGGGGGTGCCAGCCGAGACGCTCGCCGCCGCTTTCCGCGCGCTCCCCATGCCGGTGATCGGCCGGATCAGCGAGGGCACGCTGCTGCTCGACCTGCGCTGCCTGGAAGACGAGGCCGCCTTCCTCGCCAATCTCGCCGCCTTGCCGGACCGGCTCGCGAATCCGCGATGATCGTCGGCACCGCCGGGCATATCGATCACGGCAAGACCGCGCTGGTGCGCGCGCTCACCGGCGTCGAGACCGATCGCCTGAAGGAGGAGAAGGCGCGCGGCATCTCCATCGATCTGGGCTTCGCCTATCTGCCCGGAGAAGCGGACGGGGACGGCGTGCTCGGCTTCGTCGACGTGCCCGGCCATGACAGATTTGTGCGCAACATGCTGGCCGGGGCGACGGGCATCGACTTCGCCCTTCTGGTGGTCGCGGCGGATGACGGGCTCATGCCGCAGACCCGAGAGCATCTCGCCATTCTCGATCTGCTTGGCCTGTCGCGCGGCGCGGCCATCATCACCAAATGCGATCTGGTGGAGCCCGCCCGCATCGCCGCGCTGACCGGGGAGCTTGCCGCGCTGCTGGCGCCCACGAGCCTGGCCGCCGTGCCGATCATGGCTGTTTCCAGCGCGACCGGCGACGGCATAGCCGACCTGCGTGCGCTGCTGTTCGATGCCGCAGCTCGCGACGATCGCGCCGCGCCTGCCGGTCGTTTCCGCCTCGCGGTCGACCGCAGCTTCAGCCTTGCAGGCGCGGGCACGGTCGTCACCGGCGCTATGCTCTCGGGCAGCGTCGCGCTCGGCGACATGGTGACGATCTCCCCGAGCGGACTGCGTGCCCGCGTCCGCTCGATCCATGCGCAAAACCGCCCCATCGAGCAAGGCCGCGCGGGGGACCGCTGCGCGCTTAATCTGGCCGGGGAGGGGATCAGCCGCCATGCCATCGCGCGTGGCGACATGATCCTCGATGCCGCGCTGCATGCGCCGACGAGGCGCATCGACGCGCGCCTGCGCCTGCTGCCCGGCGAGCCGCGCCCGCTCGCGCACTGGACACCGGTGCGCCTGCATCATGGCGCCGCCGAGCGGAGTGCGCGCGTGGCGCTGCTGCAGGAGGAGCCGGTCGCGCCGGGCGAGGAGGCGCTGGTCCAGCTCGTGCTCGACGAGCCGATTGCCGCGAGCGTGGGCGATCGTTTCATCGTGCGCGATACCGCGGCGAGCCGCACCATGGGCGGCGGGACGCTGCTCGATCTGCGCGCGCCGCAGCGCCGCCGGCGCACGCCGCAGCGGCTTGCGGTGCTGGAAGCGCTGTCGCTGCCCGATCCGGCGGAGGCGCTCGGGGCACTGCTGGAGCGCTGGCCCCACCATGTCGAGCAGGCCGCCTTCTTCCGTGATCGCGCCATGACCCCGGGTGAGCAGGCGGACGTCCTTGCCCATGTGCCGCATTCCCTCTGTACGCAGGCCGATGCCTTGTTCTCCCCCGCGATCTGGGCGGCGTTGCAGGGCTCGGCATGTGCGGCGCTCGCGGCCTTTCATCGCAGCTATCCGCAATTGCTCGGCATGGGCGCCGTCCGCCTCGCCAGTGCGCTGGAGCCGCGCCTGCCCGCCCGCATTGGCCAGGGCGTGGTGGCCGCGCTGGTCGAGAGCGGGCTTCTGGCCGCGCAGGGCGGCGCGGTGCGCCTGCCGGAGCATCAACTTGGGCTCGACAAGGCGGACCAGACGCTTTGGGCCTGCATCGCGCCTCTGCTTGGTGGGGAAGCGCGCTTCCGCCCGCCGCGCGTGGCGGAGATCGCCGAGGCGCTGCGCCTGCGCCTCTTCGATGTGCGGCGCGTGCTCAAGTCCATGGCCCGTCGCGGCGACGTGGTGGAGATCGCGCCCGACCATTTCTTCCTGCGCGAGACGGAAGTGGAGATGGCGCACATTGCGGCCGATGTTGCGCAGCATGGCGTGGAAGGTGAATTCGGCGCGGCGCTGTTCCGTGATCGGCTCGCCAATGGCCGCAAGGTCGCGATCCAGATCCTCGACCATTTCGATCGCCATGGGCTCACCTTGCGGCGGGGCGACCTGCGCCGTATCAACGGCCCGAAGATGGAGGCTTTTCTGGCCGCGCAACGCGCGCCGGCCTGATTGGGAAGAGAATCGCTCCCGGTGGGGCGTCCGGACTTCAAATCCGGGTGGGGCTGTCAGCCAGTCCCGGGTGGGTTCGACACCCACTCTCTTCCGCCAATCGCCCGAACCATCCCGTCCCGGCAATCAAGCGCTTTTGCCGCTGCGGCATTGTCGCCGCGTCTCCGCATCCGCTAGGACGCGTCTCACGCAGCAGCAGGGAGTCGGGCGGCATGAAGGCATTTGCCTATGATGAGGCGCATGAGCTGGGGCGCTTCGCGATCGAAGCGCGGGAGCTGCCCGATCCGGTGCCGGGGCCGAAGGATCTGCTGGTTTCGGTCAGGGCGTCGGCGTTCAATCCTGTCGATTACAAGATCCGCCGCACCCGGAGCGGGAGCGATGGCGCGCCGGTCATCCTCGGCTGGGATGCGGCCGGCGTGGTCGAGGCGGTCGGGGCCGAGGTGACGGTCTTCAAGCCGGGGGACGCGTTCTATTATGCCGGCGAGCTCAATCGGCCCGGCAGCTATGCGACGAAGCAGGTCGTCGATCATCGCATCGCCGCGCTCAAGCCCGCCTCGCTCGATTTCGCCGATGCCGCGGCGCTGCCGCTGACCGCGCTCACTGCTTATGAGGCGATGCTGGAGCGGGGCATCGACTTTGATGCGGACAGCCGCGTGCTCATCATCGGCGGCGCGGGCGGTGTCGGCTCCATGGCGATCCAGCTCATGAAGGCGCTCACCCCGGCAACCGTCATCGCGACAGCCTCGCGCCCCGAGACGATCGCCTGGACGAAGGATCTCGGCGCGGATCATGTCATCGGCCGCGATCTGGTGGGGGCGCTGGCCGGCATCGGCATGGAGAGGCTGCACGCCATTTTCAGCACGACCTATACGCAGGACTATCTGCCGGTCATTCCGGGCCTGCTGCGCGCCTTCGGCCATCTCATGGTGATTGACGATCCGGCGGCGCTGGACATCAAGCCCTTCAAGCAGAAGGCGCTTTCGGTGCATTGGGAATTCATGTTCGCCAAGGCGCTGCACGGCTATCGGCCGGAGGGGCAGGGTGGGATGCTGGCGAAGCTGGCGGCGCTGGTCGACGCCGGCAAGGTGCGGACCACGCGCACGCAGACGGTGCCCGCGCGCATCGAGAGCGTCCGCGCCGCGCATGAGGCGCTGGAAGCAGGCAAGACGATCGGCAAGATCGTGATGGATTGGGGCTGAGCCGTCCTGTCAGGATCGGAAGACCACCCGATCGGTGGTGATCGAAGCGACGCTCGCACAGCCCAGTTGCGCCATGGCTAGCTCCAGTTCGCTGCGCAGCATGAGCAGCGCATGGGCGACGCCCGCCATGCCCGCTACCGCGAGGGCATGAACCTGCGGCCGGCCGATCAGCACCGCGCTCGCGCCCAGCGCCAGCGCCTTCACCACATCGGTTCCGCGCCGCACGCCGCCGTCGATCAGCAGCGGCACCCGGCCGCCCACGGCTTGCGCGATGGCCGGCAGCATCTCGATCGCGGCCGGCATGCCGTCAAGCACGCGCCCGCCATGGTTGGAGACGACGAGCCCCTCCACGCCATGCTCGATGGCCAGCAGCGCATCCTGCGGCGCCAGAATGCCCTTGAGCAGCAGCGGCAGGCGGGTCTCTCCGCGCAGCCAGGCGATGTCCTCCCAGCGCGGTGCCGCATCGGTGAGCGATGTGCCGAACAGGATGCGGCCGAGCGGCTGCGCGGTCTGTGCGGGGCGGGCGATGCCGCGCAGATTGGCCGCTTCCACGCCGGGAGGCAGGGCGAAGGTTGAGCGCTTGATCGACGCATCGACCGTCAGCACGATCGCGCCATAGCCCGCCGCCTCGGCGCGGCGGACGAGGGCGAGCGTGTCCTCCCGGCGCTCCTGCGCGTAGAGCTGGAACCAGAGCGGCGGGGGCGCCAACCCGAGCCCCTGCGAGGCCTGCCCGCGCGCGGCGGCGATCTCCTCCAGCGTGACGCTGGACAGGGTGCTCGCGATCATGCCGACGTCCATGGCGGTGGCGGCGCGCATCGTCGCGAGCTCGCCCTCCTCATGCGCGATGCGCTGATAGGCGACGGGCGCGAGCAGGATCGGCGAGGCATGGCGCTCACCGAGCAGCGTGATCTGCGTGGAGCCCCCGCGCAGATCCGCGAGCACGCGCGGCAGCAGGCCGATCCGATCGAATGCGGTGCGATTGGCGGCAAAGCTGAGGCCATCGCCCGCGCCTTCCTGCACATAAGTCCAGCTTGCCAGCGGCATGTGCGCCGCGGCCCGGCGCTCATAATCGGCGAGGCTGGCGATGTCCGCCGGGATGGCGCCAAGCGGCGGCAGCGGCGTGCTCATGTCTCGGACCAGAGCCGCAGCAGATTGTGATAGGTGCCGGTGAAATCGTCGATCGAGCCGTGGCCGGGATGATCGGCGGTGAGCTGCTGGATGGCGCAATCGAGATCGAACAGGATGCGGCGCTTCTCATCCGAGCGCACGAGGCTCTGCGTCCAGAAGAAGGAAGCGTAACGCACGCCGCGCGTGACCGGCGTCACCCGGTGGAGGCTGCTGCCGGGATACACGATCGCGTCGCCCGCCGGCAGCTTGACGCGCTGATCGCCATAGCTGTCCTCGACGATCAGCTCGCCGCCGTCATATTCGTCCGGATCGCTGAAGAACAGGGTGGTCGAGACGTCCGTGCGCAGCCGCAGCGCCGTGCCGGGAATGGAAAAGATCGCATTGTCGACATGATTGCCGTAAGTGCCGCCGCCTTCGTAGCGGTTGAAGCGCGGGGGCAGGATGCGCAGCGGCAGCGCGGCGGCGATGAACAAAGGCGTGCGCGAGAGCTTGTCCAGAATGCGGTCGCCCAGACGCTTGGCAATCGGATGATCGAGCGGCAGTTGCTGGTTCGCCTTCACGCGCGCGGCGATGTGGCCCGCCGTGGCGCGCCCGTCCTGCCACTCAGCCGCCTCCAGCAGCGTGCGCGCCTCGCGCACCTCATCGGCGGAAAATAGTCCGGAAATGGTGACCAGCATGAGCGTGCTCCGATATGCCGCGTGGGTCGGTTCATAGGGCCTGTCGTGGCGGGGCGAAAAACAAAAGAGGCAGCAGGCATGATGCCCGCTGCCCCCCAAGGGTCGCCTCGCGAACCTCAATATTTGTAGTTGATGGACAGCACGCCCGCGCGGCCCTCGCCGGGGGTCGCCCAGCCGCCGTTGCGGATGCGGGTGAAATAGAGCTTGTCGGTGAGGTTCTTCACGTTGATCTGCGCGGAAAGCGCGGGCGTGAGCTGATAGGCCAGATAGGCGTTGTGAACCCAGTAGGCGTCCGACTTCGCCGCGCCGGCGAGGGCCGTGGTGAAGGCGAAGCGGCCCTGATAGGTGGCGCCATAGCCAAGGGTGAGGCCGAAGGGCAGCGTGTAGGTGGTGAACAGGCTGCCGGAATGCTTCGGCGTATTGGCCAGTTCCGCGCCCTTCAGCGGATCGGGCAAAGCGGTGCTGTTGGTGCAGCTGCCCTTGCCGGGATTGGCAAGGCAGTAGTTGGAGACGGACTGCCGCAGCTCGCCATCCAGATAGGTGTAGTTGGCGGTGACCGACCAGGCCGGGGTGATCTGCCCCTGCGCGCTGAGCGCGATGCCGTCGACGCGCTGGTGCCCGTCCAGCTGCGGCGCCGGGATGCCGACTTCGCCTGAGTCGACGCGGTAGCTGTCCAGATCGTTGCGGAAGGCCGAGGCCGTGAGCAGCAGCCCGCCGTCGAACAGCTCGGCCTTGGCGCCGATCTCGTAGTTCTTCGCGCCTTCGGGCTTCACGCTGCACGTGCCGGTGCCGGCCGCCGTCTCGGTGCAGGAGCCGTTGACGCTCGTCTGGGAGGGCCGCTTGGAATTGCCATAGGCGACGTAGAGCGAAACCGCCTCGATCGGCTTGTAAACGAGGCCGACGCGATAGGAGACGAACTTGTCCTTGTTGTAGGTTCTGCCATTCCAGGTCGGCTGGCCCTGCGGCACGGTGAGCGTAGCCGCGGTGCCGGCCGTGGTCGTCTGGCCCCAGGCGTTGTTGCTTTCCCAGCGGATGCCGCCGTTGAGCTCGAACTTGCCGAGCTTCATCGTATCGAACAGATAGAGGGCGTAGTTGGTTACTTCGCCATTCTGTCCCGCGCTGTTCACGCGATTGATCGGCCCGGTGTAAAGGTTGCTGCCATAAGTGAAGCCGGCGGGGCCGGCCACGACCTCATAGGGATTGGCGATGTTGATCAGCGGATAGGGCGAGTAAGCCAGCGTGCGGTCCGCCTTGCGCAGCATATTGCCGCTCTCCAGCGTGTATTTCTCCCAGGAGACCGCGCCGCCGAACACGGCGGTATGCTCGATCGGCCCGGTGTTGAAGTTGGCCCGCAGATCGAGCTGGTCGAACATCAGCTGGTTGCGCGAATCGCGATAATTGCCGCGCGGTCCGGAGATCAGATAATAGCCCGCCGGGACGGTCGCCGGGCAGGCGGCGCCGGTGGGCAGCAGGTTTCCGGAGAGGCAGTAAGTTCCCTGCGGCGGGCCGACGATGGTCAACTGGGTCACATCCTGCCAGCGCGCGAGATTGCGCAGCGAGACCGCATCGCTGAACTCGTGCTCGAAGATCATCGTCGCCTGATCGACATTGATCTGCTGCGTATCGACATTGCGGTAGCCGAAATAATCGCCGCGCTCGACGCCGGGGAGCATGCCGTCGTTGAAGGCGTTCTTGTAATAGGGCACGCCATATTGCGGGATATTGTCGTCTTCCTGATGGAAATATTGCAGCGTCAGGCGCGTCGGGCTGTCGATGCCGATCGTCACGGACGGCGCGATGCCCCAGCGCTTGCTTTCCTCGATATCGCGGCCGGGCACGCCGTTCTTGTGGCCCATGGCATTGAGGCGCAGGGCGATGAAGTCCGAGACGCGGACGTTCGCGTCGATCGTGCCGCGATAATAATCATCGGTGCCGATGCCGGCGGTGGCGATGATCTCGGTGTCCGGCTTCGGCCGCTTCGTCACGATGTTGATCGAGCCGCCCACGGAGCCCGCGCCGCTGATCACGGAGTTCGCGCCGTTCGTCACCTCAAGCTGTTCGAGGTTGAAGGAATCCGAGCGATTATAGGCGGCGCTGTCACGCACGCCGTCCTGCGTGATGTCCGTGCCTGCGGGAAAGCCGCGGAAATTGATCTGGTCGCTGGGCGGGGTTCCGCCTTCCGCCGCACCGAAGGTGATGCCGGGGACAGTGGAGAGCATGTCGCGCAGCGTGAGCAGATTTTGCTGCTCGATCACTGTGTTGGTCAGCACGGTGACCGTCTGCGGCGTGTCGCGCACGGGGCGCGTCGCCTTCGGGCTTTCCTGGCGTCGGCCGGGTTCTTCGACGTCGCTGTAGCGCACTTCCTCGCCACCGAGCGTTTCCTGCTCGCCCGTCTGCTGGGCGTGTGCGGCCGGGCTCATGAGGGCGCCGACACATGACAGTGCAAGGAATGCCTGGGACTGGCGCGAGCAGAATTTAGACATGATTTCCCCTGTGTAGCTTACTTCTTTCGCTCCGTCCGATATTGCGAGTCATTATCGACGTCAATGGCTATTGAGAATTAGTCGCAATTTTGTCGTGCTTCGTTACGGAGTGCTGGGCGCGTTCGGCGAGTGGTGCGCGGCGGCAACGTTGATACGGCGTCCGCTCAAGGGCGCCCGTATCGGTGCAGCCTGTCTTTCACGGCGGAAAGTGCGGACTCTGGATGGGTGCGCGAATTCAGGTTCGCTCGCTGCCTGCAAGCGCGTCATCGCCGCGCGGACCGTCGCCAGCGCGATCGCCCCTGCTTCTGCCGTGGTGGTCGCGCGCACCATCGCCGTCACGCCCGCCGCGCTCGCGGATGAAGGGGATGCGCACCAGGCCGCGCACCATCACCGGATTGCCGTTGCGCAACAGCGGGGACCAGCGCCAGTTCCGCACCGATTCGAGCGCCGCGCGGTCGAGGCGGGGGAAGCCGCTGCTTGTCGCCACGCTGATCTCGACAATGCGCCCGTCCATCCCAAGCAGCAATGCGAGGACGACAACCCCTTCCTCATGCGCCCGGCGGGATTCGAGCGGCACGCGGATCGGCCGGCGGTAAACCACCTGCGCCGAGAGATCGCCGGCATTCTCCGGCCCCTTGGCGACGACGGGTGCAGGCGCCGCCGGTTCGGCCTTCGCGGTGGGCGGGGCCGGTTGAGGCGCGGGCTGTGGCGCGACCATTGCCGGAGGGGTAGCAAGCGCAACCACCGGCACGGGGGCCGAGATCTGCGAACTGGGCGGCGGCGCGTCCGGCGTGGAGGGCGGCGGCGGCGCCTCGGCGGCGGGGGGCGGATCGTCCGGCAGCGCCATGAGCTGCACGACGGTCGCCTCGCGTTTCTCCTTCTGGACGAATTGCGGACTCATCAAAGCGAAGGCGGCCACGGTCGCCAGCCCCAGGGTCAGCGCGCCGATCGTCGCGATCGGGTCCGCCCCGCGCGAGCGGCAATAGCGCGACGGCTCGGCCGGCATTGCCATTGCCTCCGCTCCGTGTGTCGCGATCCGGCCAGTATGCGCGTTCATATCCCCACTCGCAGCGTTGGAATCATGTAAATGCGAGTCATTCGCATAATGAGTCAGGGCTTATCCGTCCAGTCCCCTCGCGGTTTTCCGTCTAACGCTCTTGCGAATGCTTCGCAATATAGGCAAAGAGATTGAAGTGATGCGATGATTCGAGTGGCTTCGTGCCGCGTCGTGCGTCGGCAATTCGAGGGATGGAATGGACGCCCGGACATTGGATGGGGGAATGAAGGAGCCGGGCGAGGTGCAGGATGCGCCGCGTCCCAATGCCCCGCGCCCCAGAACCCGCAAGGCCGCTCGCGCCTTCTGGCTGAAGCAGCTCCATAGCTGGCACTGGATCAGCGCCGCTATATCGCTGGTCGGCATGATGCTGTTCGCGATTACCGGCATCACGCTCAATCACGCCGCCTCGATCGGCGCCGAGCCCAGGGTGACGCAGGCCGAGGCGACCTTGCCCGCGCCGCTGCTCGCACAGCTCGGCACCCCGTCCGATCCTGCCGCGCCACTGCCGGATGCGGTCGCCGATCAGCTGAAAGGCGCGGTGAAGCTCGACGCGCGTGGCAAGCCTGCCGAATGGTCGGAAGAGGAAGTCTATGTCGCGCTGCCCGGCCCTGGCCGCGACGCCTGGATCA
>JAFKLU010000048.1 GCA_017304105.1 Sphingomonadales bacterium | reverse complement strand
TGGTCTGCCATCCGCAGCGTGGAGCGCAAAGGGCCCGTCGCCGGGCTCACCGGCTGGAACGACTATGTCTTTGCCCGCCAGTGGCTGGAGGAAAAGGGCCTGCGCGTGATCGCGGAGGATCGTGACCGGGCGCAGGGGCTGATCGCTTGGGTGATGGCCTGAAGGCGCGACGGCCTGCCGAAAGGCGCGGTCTGTGCGCCGCCGCTCGGTCGCGCCGGGCATGCGCGCTTTTCCTGCCGCTCACGCAGTTGACCATTGCTGCGTCCATGCCCAAACTCCGTCCAAATCCGCATGGGGAGGACGAGGATGACCCAGCCGCCTGAAGCCCGCGCCCTGCGCTCGCTCATCACGCCGGAGGGCCAGCTTCGTCTCAGCCTCGATACGATCCCGCTCGATCCGCCCGGCCCCGGCGAACTGATGATCCGCGTCGAGGCATCGCCTATCAACCCCTCCGATCTTGGCTCGATGCTTGGCCCTGCCGATCCCGCCACCTTCCGCGCGGAAGGCACGCCGGACCATCCCGTCCTTGTCGCGGATGTGCCGAAGGACAAGCTCGCCGCTATTCAGGGCCGCCTCGGGCAGCCGCTCCCGCTCGGCAATGAGGGCGCCGGCACGGTGATCGACGCGGGGCCGGACGTGGCCCATATGATCGGCCGCAAGGTCGCCATGGCCGGCGGGGGCCTTTACGCCACCTTGCGCAAGCTCCCGGCTGCATCCGTGATGCCGCTGCCGGACGGCGCCAGCGCGGCCGATGGCGCGGCGATGTTCGTCAATCCGATGACGGCGCTCGGCTTTGTCGAGACCATGCGCGCGGAGGGACACAAGGCGCTGGTCCACACCGCCGCCGCGTCCAATCTCGGCCAGATGCTGCTGCGCATCACCCAGGCGGATGGCATTGCGCTCGTCGCCATCGTGCGCGGGCCGGCTCAGGCGGCGCTGCTACGCGGGCAGGGCGCCACGCATGTCGTGGACAGCAGCGCGGCCGATTTCCGCGAGCAGCTTATCGCGGCCATTGCGGCCACGGGGGCCATGATCGCCTTCGATGCGGTGGGCGGCGGGCGCCTCGCCAGCCAGATCCTCGACGCGATGGAGGCTGCCGCAGCGCGCGGCATGGCGGCCTATAATCGCTATGGCTCCAATGCGATGAAGCAGGTCTATATCTACGGCACGCTCGATCCCGGCCCCACGATCATCGAGCGGATCGGCTATGCCTGGAAGGTGGACGGCTGGCTGCTGACCAACTTCCTCCAGAAAGCCGCGCCGGAGACCGTCGCTCGGCTGCGGGCGCGCGTCGCGGCCGAGCTGCGGACCACCTTCGCCAGCCAATATGGCGCCACGATCAGCCTTGCCGATGCCCTCAAGCCCGAGATCGCGACCGCCTATGAGCGCAAGGGCACGGGCGGCAAATATCTCATCAACCCGAGCCTCTAGGGCGCACCGCCGCGCGCTTAGCGGAACGGCGGCTCGTTGAAGGCGCGCAGCTTGCGGCTGTGCAGGCGCTCGCCCTGTTCGCGCAGGCGCTCGCAGGTCTCGATGCCGATGCCGAGGTGGCCGGCAATGGCTTCCTCATAGAAGCGGTTGGCCTGGCCGGGCAGCTTCAGTTCGCCGTGGATCGGCTTGTCCGAGACGCAGAGCAGCGTGCCGTAGGGCACGCGGAAGCGATAGCCCTGCGCGGCGATGGTCGCGCTTTCCATGTCGACGCCGACCGCGCGCGAGAGCGAGAAGCGCAGCGCCGAGTGCGAGTAGCGCAGCTCCCAGTTGCGATCGTCCGTGGTGACGACGGTGCCGGTGCGCAGGCGGCGCTTCATGTCGCCCGATCCGCCGAGGATCTGCTCGCACGCCTCCGCCATGGCGACCTGCACGACCTGCACTTCGGCAATGGCCGGCACGGGGATTTCCGGCGGCAGCACCGTGTCCAGCACATGGTCGTCGCGCAGATAGGCATGGGCGAGCACATAATCGCCGATGCGCTGGCTGGGGCGTAGGCCCCCGCAATGGCCGATCATCAGCCAGGCTTCCGGCCGCAGCACGGCGAGATGATCGCAGATGGTCTTGGCGTTGGACGGCCCCACACCGATGTTGACCAGCGTGATGCCGGAATGGTCCGGCGCGATCATGTGATAGGCGGGCATCTGGTGCCGGCGCCAGGCACTGTCGGCAATCGCGCTCTCCGGGTTGGCGGTTTCCGCCGTGATCTCGACACCGGCGGCGCCGGACAGGGTGGTGAAGCGCGTGCCCGGACGCTTCAGCTCCGCGCAGCCCCAGCGGACGAACTCGTCCACATAGCGATGATAATTGGTGAAGAGGATGTAGCGCTGGAAATGCTCGGCCGGCGTGCCGGTATAGTGGCGCAGCCGCGCCAGCGAGAAATCCGTGCGCAGCCCATCGAACAGGGCGAGCGGGCGCTCGCCGGTGGGGCCGGGCAAGAACAGCCCATCGGCGATCTCGTCGCCGATCTCGGCAAGTTCGGTCGAGGGGAAGTGCCGCGCCAGCTCGCTCGGCGGCACGCTGCCGAGCGTGCCGGGCGGCAGCATTTCGAGGACATAGGGGAAGGGAATGGCCTGATCGCTGCGGCCCACCGTGATGTCGACGTCATAGTCGCTCATCAGCAGGTCGAGCTGCTCGGCGAGATAGGCCTTGAACATCGCCGGGTGCGTGATCGTCGTCTGATAACGGCCGGGGCGGGAGAGCCGCGCGAAGGAGCGGCGGGCCGGCGCCTCGTCGGACGCATGGCGATAATCGAGGGTCAGCGAGGGATAGCAGAAGGCGCGGTCCGCCACGGTCTGCGCGGGCGGGGGTGTTCTGTCTTTTGCGTAAGCCAGCAGGGCGTCGCGCAGATTGCCTGTCGCCTGCTCATATTCCGCGATTAACTGCTCCAGAATGGATGCGCTACTTGCCTTTGTCATGGCCTTCCATAGCCCCGCCATTGCGGCTGCGGAAGAGCGGCGGGCGAAGATTGTCGGAGCGGTATTTGGAGGGGACGGGCCGCCTTCATCCCTCCGGGATTACGCCCAATGGGTCGTTGGTTGACGCCCGCTTTCCCGGCGGCCGCGTTCGCGCCGACCGGAGAATAAGCGAGCGGGGACATGCGCCCCGCTCGCCTCAATTCACTCAGAGCTGGCCGAGCATATGGTCCGCGCTGGAGACGCGGAACTCGCCGGGGCCCTC
>JAFKLU010000360.1:10356-26825 GCA_017304105.1 Sphingomonadales bacterium | reverse complement strand
CGTCGCCCGGGATGATGCTGAGCCCCCGATAGGTCTCCGTGGCCACGATCTCCGTGCCGCTATATTCGTTCACCACCAGATCGAAGCCACCCGGCACCGCTGCGATGCCGACGCGCAGATTATTGCCCCAGGCGCCGGGATTGGCGGCGGTGACCGTCAGGGCATTGCCATTGCCCTGCGCGCGGGCAATCGCCACGCTGGCCGAGCCGGGCCGGCCGGCCGCCGATGCCGCGACATTGTTGTTGGCGGCGAGCGTTGCCGGAGCAGCGCCGCTATTGTCCGTGGGCAGCCGCAGCGTGCCCCGGCTGAGGACAACGGCGGCGATGCGCCGGCCATTGCCGTCCACGACCGTGGCGACCTGATCGACGACATAGGTGCCGCCCGGCTGGATGGTGAGGCCGGCGATGCTGACCGGGCCGCCCTGGAAGCCGCTGAAAGCGAGATCGAAATTCGCGCCGTTGGCCGTTGCGGTGACCCGCGTTGCCGGTGTCCAGCCCTCCAGGCCCTGCAGGGTGAGGGCGGGCTGCGGTACGGAGGCGATCGTGCGGGATGCGCGCACGCCGGCCGCGCCGTTCGCCAGGGCCGCCACGGCGGCCGCTGCCGGTGGGAAATTGGTGTTGCGCACCTGGACGAGCGGCGATCCGCCCGCCGCTTCGGTCGCGTTGACGATGCGCTCCACGAACCGGGGCGAAGCCGGGTCGGCGCTCAGATTGCTGTAGATCGTGGCGGGATTGGCCCCATTCGCGACGCTCAGGTTGAAGCTGCCGTCGGCATTGGGGATGACGGCCACGTTGATGCTGTTGCCGCCCGCGCCGGTGGCGCGCGCCTCGACGATCATGGCCTGCTCGATGCTGGTCAGCGTGACCGTGGGCCGCTCGAAGGCGACGCGGCTGATCCAGGCGTAAGAGCCGCCCTGCTGGAAGAAGTCCTGCAACGTGTAGAGCGCGACGAACCGCCGGTCGAGTTCGCCAAATGTGCGCACCACATCGTTCCAGCTCGTGACCTTGACCGGATGACCGACAGGGCCGCGTGGAAAATGTCCGAGGACGGCGAAGGTCGACGTCGATGCCGCGATGATCGTGCGAACGCCGGAAGGTACTTCCTGGACGTAAACACCTGGATAGCCATCCAAATACATCCCCAATCCTCCTCCAATAAACATCTCAGGAAGGCACAGGGTATCGATCGCATTTCCTCTATCGAACAAGAGGAGATACGTTAACCCTGCCCATCCGTGCACATATTGTGCTTGTGGGAATGACTTATGTGGCGGCCCTTTTGGGAAGTCGATGAAAGTCACGACTTGTGTTTTCCGTCAAGGATGCTTTAGCGTTAGCTCTGCATTAGGGATTGGAAGGATCGGACTAGCAAGCCAGACTGGGGCTGAAATGCGACGAAACGCCATCCGGCCGGCACTCGAAATCGGCTTTGTTTCCCAGGATGGGAGAGCAAAAGTGGCAGCCCGACTCGCCTGGCGGAACCTCCGTTTGCCCGGCAGGCATTTGCTTTCTCCGAGGCGTTCACATCCGGCTCGATTGTTGAGGCAGGCATCGAGGCGTGCCCTGTCCGCCTTCCCAGCGCGAGGCGGCGATGGTGCCGCGGCGTTGCCGATGAAGTTGGTCAGGCTTGCGGCATTCGGACATGAAGCGATCGACGCCCAGGATTAAGGTCATTCCCGCCACTGAAAACGAGGTGACGAGCGACAATGTGGGGTGATGGCCGGAAAACCTATCGCGCCTTGATCGATGCGCGTTTAGCTGCCCTTCGGCAGCGAGCGGATCACTATACCCTTCGGTGATCGCCGGGCGCGCCGGGCGCGTTTCGCGGCCTGGGATTCAGCGGGCAATGGCGCCACGACGCAGCCGCAGAAACTGCCGTGAGCGATGCACGCGGCGTTGCCGGATCATGTCCGGCAAGGCCGCCGGGGCGTCTGACCGCGTTGAAATCCAGCGGTTGGCCGGGCTTGCGGCGTCAAGCAGAATCATCTGTGCCGGTCCCCAAAAACGGAAGATTAGACGGCGGGATGCCGCGCAATCGGGATATGGGCAAGCGAGCGGTGAAGTAGGTTTGCGAGGCTCAAAGGAGACACGAATGACCCTCAATTCGCTCATTGAAACGGATCGTGCGCACTGGATTCATCCGGTGGCGTCGTGGCGCGACCATGAGGCGCGCGGCGTAACCGTCCTGCGCTCTGGCAAGGGCGTCTATCTGACCGACAGCGAGGGGCATGAACTTCTGGACGGCTTTGCCGGCCTGTGGTGCGTCAATGTGGGTTATGGCCACGACAGCATCGTCGAGGCGGCGGCCGAGCAGATGCGGCGCCTGCCTTATGCGACGGGCTATTTCCACTACGGCAGCGAGCCCGCCATCCTGCTGAGCGAGAAGCTGGCCGAGCGCGCGCCGGGCGATCTCAACCATGTCTATTTCGGGCTCGGCGGGTCCGACGCGGTCGACTCCGTCATCCGGTTCATCCGCTATTATTACAACGTCACGGGCCGCCCGACCAAGAAGCACATGATCGCGCTGGAGCGCGGCTATCATGGCTCCAGCAGCATCGGCGCGGGCCTGACCGGGCTGCCCTCCTTCCACCTGAACTTCGACGCACCGACGGCGATGCAGCACCACATCTCGCCGCCTTATGCCTATCGCTCGGACGCGCCGGACGAGGCCACGCTCATCGCCCGCTCGGTGGCGGAACTCAAGGCCAGGGTCGCGGAGCTTGGCGCCGAGAATGTCGCGGCTTTCTTCGCCGAGCCGGTGGTCGGGTCGGGCGGCGTCATCTTGCCGCCCAAGGGCTGGCTGCCGGCCATGCAGGCCGCCTGCCGCGAACTCGACATCCTGTTCGTGATCGATGAGGTCATCACCGGTTTCGGGCGCACCGGCCCGCTGTTCGCCTGCGAGCATGAAGGCATCGAGCCGGACTTCATGACCGTGGCCAAGGGCCTGACCTCCGGCTATGCGCCGATGGGTGCGCTGTTCATGTCCGACCGCATCTACCGCGCGATCGCCGACAATACGCCGCCCGGCGTGCCGGTGGGCCATGGCCAGACCTATTCGGGCCACCCGGTCAGCGCCGCGATCGGCCTCGAAGTGCTGCGTCTCTACGAGGAAGGCGGCCTGCTGGCGAACGGCCAGAAGTCCGGCGCGCATCTCGCCGCGCGGCTGGCGGGGCTGCGCGACCATCCGCTGGTCGGCGACGTCCGCTCGCTCGGGCTGCTGGCCGGCATCGAGCTGGTCACGAACAAGGCGACGAAGCAGCGGCCCGCCCCGGCACTCGCGCTGCCGGACCATCTGGCGCGGATCGGCTACAGGAACCGGCTCATCTTCCGGGCCTTTGGCGATGGCATTGTCGGCTTCGCCCCGCCCCTCTGCATTACCGAGGATGAAGTGGACGTGCTTGTCGACCGCTTCACCAAGACTCTGGACGAGCTGCTCACCATCAAGGAGATTCGCGATGCGGTTGACTGATTTCAAGGCCCTTTCGTTCGACTGCTACGGCACGCTGATCGACTGGGAATCGGGCATGATCGAAGGGCTGCGGGGCCTCACCTCCCGCGTCAAGGCGCCGCTGACCCGCAATGAGATCCTGCAGGCGCATGCCCGTCACGAATCCGAGCAGCAGGCGCAGACTCCGGGCAAGCTCTACCGCGATCTTCTGCCGATCGTGTACAAGCGCCTTGCCGAGCAGTGGGGCGTCTCCGTCACGGTCGAGGAATGCGAGGAATATGGCAAGTCGGTGCGTGACTGGCCGGCCTTCGTGGACTCGCCCGGCGCGCTTCAGTACCTCAAGAAATATTACAAGCTGATCATCCTGTCGAACGTCGACAATCGCACGTTCAAGTACAGCAACGAGCGGCTCGCGGTCGAATTCGACGCGATCTACTCCGCCGAGGACGTGGGTGCCTACAAGCCCTCGGACGCGAACTTCGACTATATGAAGGCGCATCTGGCCGATCTGGGACTTGAGCTCAAGGACGTGCTACACACGGCCGAAAGCCTGTTCCACGACCATGTGCCCGCCAACCGGCACGGGCTGACAAGCTGCTGGATTTATCGTCGCCACGCCCAGGAAGGGTTCGGGGCAACGATGACGCCGGAGACGATGCCGAACATCGACTTCCGCTTCGATTCGATGGCGGACCTGGTGAAGGCGCATCAGGCGGAGATCCAGAACGGATAACACGGAGAAAGGATCGCACGACGCCGATGATCAACACGCCCAAGCTTGATCGCATCGACATCAACATACTGGCCGAGCTGCAGCGCAGCGGCCGGATCACCAATGCCCAGCTCGCCGACAAGGTGGGGCTCTCGCCCAGTCCCTGCCTGTCGCGCGTGAAGCGGCTGGAAACGGCCGGCTACATCTCGGGCTATAGTGCGATCATCAATCTGTCGAAAATCGGCGGCAGCCAGATCGTTTTCACGTCCGTCACGCTGGGCGATCATCGCCGTTCGGACTTTTCCAAGTTCGAGCAGAAGATCGCCCAGTTCGAGGAGCTGGTCGAATGCCACCTCGTGAGCGGTGGCTTCGACTATCTGCTGAAATTCGTGGTGCGCGGCATCGCGGAATATCAGGAGATGATGGAGGAGATACTGGAGAGCAGCATCGGCGTTTCCAAATATTTCTCCTACATCGTCATCAAGTCCAATGTGGTGCGCGGCCAGCCGCCGGTGAAGCTGCACGTTCCCAACACGCGCTGACCGCCCCGCCCGGACAAGAAACCCGAACAAGAAAAAGACCGGAAATGCGCTGTCGCTTCCGGTCTTTTCTTTTGTTCCTGCCCGCTGATCAGGCGCCGATCCGCTCCGCCACGGCCTTGCCGCAGGTCGCCGTGTCCGCTCGGCCGCCTAGGTCGCGCGTGCGCAGCGCGTCCTGCGCCAGCGTGCCCTCGATCGCGCGGACGAGGTCGCCGGCCGCCGCCTGCTCGCCGAAATGCTCCAGCATGAGCGCGCCGCACCAGATCTGACCGATCGGGTTGGCAACGCCCTGTCCGGCGATATCCGGCGCCGAGCCGTGCACCGGCTCGAAGAGGGAAGGGACCGAGCGGTCGGGATTGATGTTGCCGCAGGGTGCGATGCCGATCGTGCCGGTGCATGCCGGACCGAGATCCGAGAGGATGTCGCCGAACAGGTTCGAGGCGACCACCACGTCGAAACGATCCGGATTCATCACGAACTGCGCGGCCAGGATGTCGATGTGATATTTGTCGGTGCGGATCTCGGGATAGGCCTTCGCCATCTCCTCCACGCGCCCGTCCCACCAGGGCATGGTGATGGCGATGCCGTTTGACTTGGTGGCCGAGGTCAGATGCTTCTTCGGGCGCTTCTGCGCCAGATCGAAGGCATAGCGCAGGATGCGGTCCGTGCCGAAGCGCGTCATCACCGTTTCCTGCATCACCACCTCGCGGTCGGTGCCGGGGAAGGAGATGCCGCCGATCGCGCTATATTCGCCCTCGGTATTCTCGCGGACGATCATCATGTCGATATCGCCCGGCCTGCGGTTGGCGAGCGGGCAGGGGACGCCCGGCATCAGCCGCACGGGGCGCAGATTGACATATTGATCATATTCCCGGCGGAACTGGATCAGCGAGCCCCAGAGCGAGATATGGTCCGGCACCGTGTCCGGCCAGCCGACCGCGCCGAAGAAGATCGCGTCGACATCGCCGATCCGCGCCTTCCAGTCCGCCGGCATCATGGTGCCGTGGCGGGCATAATAGTCGCAGCAGGCAAAGTCGTGCCATTGCTGCTCGATGGTGAAGCCGTGGACCCTGGCGGCCGCTTCCAGCGCCCGGATGCCCTCGGGCACGACTTCCTTGCCGATCCCGTCGCCGGGGATCACAGCGATCTTGTAGTTGCGCGTCATGGGTGGCGCTCGCTCCTCAGTTCAGCTTCAGTCCGGCCCAGTGGAAGGCCTTGATCTCAAGATATTCCTCAATGCCTTCCGCGCCGCCCTCGCGGCCCAGCCCGGACTGCTTGGTGCCGCCGAACGGCGCCATCTCCATCGCCAGCGAGCCGGTGTTGAGGCCGACCATGCCGAAATCGAGCGCTTCCCCCACGCGCCAGGCGCGATGCAGGTCGTTCGTGTAGAAATAGGAGGCCAGACCATAAGGCGTCGCGTTGGCGATGGCGATGGCCTCCGCCTCCTCCTCGAAGCGGAAGATCGGCGCGACGGGGCCGAACGTCTCTTCGCTGGCGAGCAGCATCGCGTCCGTGGCGCCCGTCAGCACGACCGGCTGCGTATAGCCCTCCGGCGTCTGCGCGGACGCGGCGATGGTTGCCCCATTGGCGAGCGCGTCCGCCACATGGGGCTCCACCTTCGCCTTGGCGGCATCGTTGATCAGCGGGCCGATGGTCGTGTCCGCGGCGCTGCCGGGGCCGACCCTGAGCGCCGCCACGGCCTGACCGAGCCGCTCGACAAAGGCATCGTGAATGCCCGACTGCACCAGCAGGCGGTTGGCGCAGACGCAGGTCTGGCCCGCGTTGCGGAACTTGCTGGCCATGGCGCCTTCCACGGCGAGATCGAGGTCGGCATCGTCGAACACGATGAAGGGCGCGTTGCCGCCAAGCTCCAGGCTGAGCTTCTTCACCGTGTCCGCGCTCTGGCGCATGAGGAGCGACCCGACCCGCGTCGAGCCGGTGAAGGACAGCTTGCGCACGACCGCGCTGCCGGTCAGCTCCGCGCCGATCTCCTGCGGCAGGCCGGTCACGACGTTGAGGACGCCGGCCGGCAGCCCCGCTTCCAGCCCGAGCGCGGCGATGGCGAGCGCGGTGAAGGGCGTCAGCTCGGAGGGCTTGACGATCATGGTGCAGCCCGCCGCCAGCGCCGGAGCGACCTTGCGCGTGATCATCGCGGCCAGGAAGTTCCAGGGCGTGATGGCCGCGCAGACGCCGATCGGCTCCTTGCGCACCAGGATTCGGCGGTCGGCGGTCGGCGCCGGCACGTCATGACCGCGGATCCGGCGGCCTTCCTCCGCGAACCATTTGACGAAGCTGGCGGCATAACGGATCTCGCCCGCAGCCTCGGCCAGGGGCTTGCCCTGTTCCGCTGTCATGATGCGGGCCAGATCGTCGAGATTTTCGAGCAGCAGCGCGTGCCAGCGCTCAAGGATGGCCGAGCGCTCGCCGGCGGTGAGCGCGCGCCATGCCGGCAGCGCGGTCTCGGCCGCCTCGATCGCGAGCCGCGTGTCCGCGCCGTCGCAGGCCGGCACCGTGCCAAGCCGGGCGCCGTCGGCCGGGTTGGTCACGGTGAGTTGCGCGCCCGATGCGGCATCGCGCCAGCGGCCGCCGATCAGCGCGCGTTCGATCAGCAGGTCCGTTCGCGTCAGTCCGGGGATTCCAAAGTCGGCGGCTGGAAGGTTCATTTCCCTGTCACTCCTGTCTATGGCCGCATAGTAGGAAGCGGCTGCTCGGCCCTGCTACTCGATTTTCCGGGTTCGCGGCAGATTGCGCCGAAGATGCCGGAGGGTTCGGAACAAGATTGCGCCGGCAGTGGTGCATAAGGCCTCTCCCGCGACGAAACAGGAAAAAGGACGATCATGAACGACGTGAATCCCGACGTGAAGCCCGAGGCGAGCTATGACGACTGGCAGCGGCTCGACATCCGCGTGGGCACGATCGTGGACGTCCAGCCGTTCCCGCGCGCGCGCAATCCGTCCTACAAGGTGCAGGTCGATTTCGGCGCGTTCGGCACGCGCTGGTCGAGCGCGCAGATCACCAGCTATGCGCCGGAAGAACTGCTCGGCACGCAGGTCTCCTGCGTCGTGAACTTCGCGCCGCGCAACATCGCGGGCTTCCAGTCCGAGATTCTCATCCTCGGCGCGCGCGACACCGCCGGCAATGTGATCCTGCTGACGCCCCGCAGCGCCGTGCCGCAGGGCGAGACCGTCTTCTAGGCCTGCGTTGAGAGTCCGGACTTTCGGTCTGTGCCTGAGTTCTGATATCCACCACGTTCGTTTCGAGCTAAGTCGGGAAATCAGCGCGGCGCTGAGGTTCTCGACAGCCGTCTCGACAGGCTCGACGGCCGCTCGAACCGAACGGCTTGAACAGAAGGGAAGCGGTCGTTTCCCACCCCTCTTCGTCAATCCCGCGAACGCGGGAATCCAGTCACCCTATCGGCGCAAAGCCATGGCCGACGGGCAGATCCTACGCCAGAAGATCGACATGAGGATCAAATTCGCTTCGTATCGCACTGTCGCTACTGGATTCCCGCGTTCGCGGGAATGACGAAGAAGTCCCCTCCGGTCAGGCAGATTTTTGGGATCGTCTGCCGAGCGCGGTTGTTCGAATTTGTCTCCGCCGCCTTCTAGCCGCCGGCGACAGCCGCCTTGTGCGCCGCGAGCGCGAAGAGGGCGTCCTCGGCGGGGTCGGTTTGCCGTCCCAGCATCCGGTCGCGCAGATAATTGCCGAGCACCGGCCCCATCTTGAAGGCATGGCCCGAGCCGGCCCCGGCGATCCAGACATTGGCCATGTCGGGGTGCCGGTCGACGATGAAGTGGCTGTTGTCGCTATATTCGGTCTGGCAGACGCGGGTGGCGACGATCGGCTGGTCCTTGAGGCCGGGCATGCGCCTGGCGACATAGTCGCGCACCTGCTGCCGCAGGAAGTCGGTCGGCATCCGGTCGCCCCCATCGGGGTCCATCGGCATGTCGGCCAGTCTGGCGGCGACCTTCACGCCATAGTCGATGTCGGACGCCGTATAGGTATCGAGATCGGACAGATTGGGCAGATGTTCCCAGCGATAGCGATGGTCGTTCATCGGCGAGCCGACATAGAAGATCTCGCGGCGCGGCACGCGGATGCGGTCGCCCAGCAGCGCGGGGAAGACCTTTGGCAGCCAGGGGCCGCAGGCGAACAGGCTGAGCCCGGCGGACAGGGGCTCGCCATTGACCAGCAGATGCGCCATGCGCCCGCTCGCGGACGGCCCCGGAACGGCGTGACCCACGATCACCTTGCCGCCCTTCTGCATGAAGGTCTCGGCCACCGCGATCATGCTCTCGCGCGCCTTCACGATGCCGCCGGTGGTCTCGTAGAAGATATGGGGGCTGTCATCATAATTGAGCTGGGGCCAGCGCTTGCGGACCTCGTCGGGGCCGATCGCCTCATAGGGAATGCCCAGACGGTCGAATATGGCCTTCTGTGGTGCCAGCTCCGCCTCGCGGATGACGCGCAGGCTGCCATTGGGATAATAGAGGCGGCGGCCGAATTCGCTCTGGCGCGCGTCCCACAATTCGGCGGCCTTGCGGGCCCAGCGCGTATAGATTTCCCGGCTGCCGTAGGAGAGCCGGATCAGGCGGCTTTCATCGCCGGAGGAGGCGCGCGGATTGCCCGCGCCATAGGCGTCGATCAGCGTGACGCGCGCACCGGCCTCGCGCAGGGCCAGGGCCGTCCACCCGCCAAAGGCGCCGGCGCCCACGATGGCGACATCGGGCAGATTACGACTGATGGCCGGCGCGCCGGGTCTGGTCGCCACCTGGGAGAGGGCAGGCGATGCCATGACACCGGCGGCGCCGGCCAGTCCTGCCGCCAGGAGGGAACGGCGGGCAGGGTTTTGAGGACTGTCATCGGCCTGACGATCCAAAGGGGAGTCAAAAGGATGCGGCATGTCAGTCCTCCTCCGTGCGGGCAGGGAGCGGGCTCTGTGGCCCTTGTCTCCTGCCCGCGCGGCGCTGGTTTCAGAACTTGAAGTTGAGGCGGGCGTAGTAATAGCCACCCTGCCAGTCGACGACCGAGTCCGTGCGGTAGATGCGTCCGGCCGTCGGCTGGAGGCGATCGGGCGCCGGATAGTGATCGAGCACGTTGCGTCCGCCGACCGAGATGGTGAAGCTCTCGTCGAACTTGTAGCTCGCCTCGAGATCGATCTGCGCCTGGGTCTTGAAGGACTGGGTCGGGTTCGCCGCCGTCTCGGAGGGTGCCGTCGCCATGGCCGTGTAGGGGCCGAACAGGTTGGCGCGGGTCAGGAACGAAACCGCCCCCATGCTGTGCACGGCCGACAGCGTGCCGCGCCAGCGCGGTGCCGCGTTACGGAAGTTGAAGTCCTGATACACGGTGAACAGAGACGGGATCAGCAGGCGCTCGATCTTGTACCAGTTCGCATTGAAGCTCGCCGCGAAGTTGGTCTTCATGCCGCCGCCCCAGCGATGATCGTAGGTCACGATGGCATCGAAGCCGCGCGTGTCGGAATCGAAGGCGTTCTGGAAGAAGTTGACGCTGGCGATGCTGTCCGCACCAACCACGCCGGCCGCGATCATCTGGCTCTTGAGCGCCGGGGTGACGGCGACGTTGCGCGTCGAGAAGAAGGCGTCCTTGATCTTGATGATGTAGCCGTCGAGCGAGATGTTCAGGCCCTGCGCCGGGGCGAGGGTCAGGCCCAGCGTGTAGTTGGTGGACGTTTCCGGCTCCAGCTCCTTCGCGCCGAGGAAGCGCGAGACCGGATTGGTCGCCGGGAAGAGGCCGGCCTGCGTGAACACGCCGTTGACCGTGCGGATCGAGACTGACGTGGTGTTGATCAGGCCCGGCGACGGCGCGTGGAAGCCGGTGCCGATGGAGCCGCGGATCGCGACGCCGCGGGTGAACTCATACCGGAAGGCGGCCTTGCCGTTCACCGTATTGCCGAAGTTCGAGAAGTGCTCGAAGCGGCCGGCAAAGTCGACGAAGAGGCCCTTGATGGGATCGGTCGAGACCTCGACATAGGCCGAGGTGCTCTTGATCGCCCAGGTGCCCGCCGCCGACGGCGGCACGCCGTTGACGCCGTTGGAGCCGACCGGCAGCAGATTATAGGCCGGGTCGATGCCCGCAAAGCCGTCCGCCGTGCCGGCGGCATAATTGCCGCAGTTGATGCCCTTGTTGGTCGGCGCGCCGGGATTGAGGGTGCGCGTCGTCTCGTTGCAGAAGTCGAACGGATCGGGCGTCGCGAACGGGCCGGCGCGATAGGAATCCAGCTCGCCGGGCCGGATCGTGTAGCTTTCCTTCCGATATTCGCCGCCGAAGCTGATGACGAGCGGCGTCTCGAACGCGGCGACCGGCACCGAATAGGAGAAGTCGGCATTCAGCGACAGCTCGCTCTCGACATAGGTCGAGGGCTTGAACGAACGCGGCGAGGCGGCGCCCAGCGAGGCGTTGACCGTGTTGACGATCTCATAGGAGAGCTTGTCCCAGCCGTAGCGCGCGCTGATGTCGTAGGTCAGCGCATCGGAGGCCGTGCTGCCCTTGACGCCGGCAACAGCGCTCCAGTCGCTCACGATGCCCGAGAAGATGGGGCTGAAACCGGCGGGGAAGATGTCCGTGAACGAGAAGACACTGCCGTCCTGCAGGCGGACGGGCACGCCGTTCACCGGCTGCGCGTTGCCGGGGTAGCGATAATTGGCATAGGCCGAGCCCTTGGACTGGGAGAAGTTGCCGAAGGCGTAGACCTGTGCCGTGTCGCTAATGTCGATGCCGGAATTGATGACGGCGCGGAACGCCTCGCTCTTGGGCTGGCCCCAGGGCTGGAGCGGCTTGCTGAGATCGACCACGGCGGCATAATCGGGGTTGGCGGCGGCATAGGCGATCGCGTCGAACGTGGTGCTCGTATACTGCAGCGCGCGGGTCGTATAATCGTCCCTGCTATACTGCGCGGTGATGTTGACGAAGCCATTCTCGGTCAGCTTCATGCCGATATTGCCGGCGAGCAGCAGGCTGTCGCCGTCACCCTCATAATATTGACCCGCCTGCGCCGTCAGCGAGCCGCCATGGTCGTCGTCCTTCAGGATGAAGTTGATGACGCCGGCGATCGCATCCGAGCCATATTGTGCGGCGGCGCCATCGCGCAGCACCTCGACCGACTTGAGCGCGAGCGAGGGGATCACGGCGGAGTCCGCGCCTTGCGCGCCCGTGCCGCTGATGCCGACGCTCGCCGACTTGTGGCGGCGCTTGGAGTTGAGCAGCAGCAGCGTCTTGTCTTCCGGCAGGCCGCGTAGCGTGATCGGGCGGATGAACGTGCCGGTGCTGGAGTTCGGCTGGCGCGTCACGTTCAGCGAGGGCACCAGCGTCTGCATGACGGCGACGGTATCGGTGTTCGAGATCTTCTCGATGTCATCCTGGCCGAAATGATCGATCGGCACAGGGGAATCCTGCACGGTGCGCGGCGTGCCGCGCACGCCGGTCACGACGATGTCCCCTTGCTCCTCGTCATCCGCAGGTGCCGTGCTGGTCTGGGCCATGGCTGGCATCGTGAGCGTGAGGGCAAGGAGCGATGGGGTGGCTAGGCGCAGAAAGCTCGCGAAACATCTCATGACAATACCCCTGTTCGTTAAGTTATTTTCATGTCGTTGGACGGCGGACCGCCCGAGCGTCTGGCCGGCCTTGCGGAGGCAGGTCGTCGCCTGGAAAAGTTGGAGCGCGTCGACAAGCGGGTGTTGCTGTTTTTTGACAAGGGGCTGGCAGAATATGCCACCACGTCGATCCTTCGCAGATCGTTTGGCCCGAAATACGACTTTTGTCGTATCTCGACACAAAAAGGCGAGACATGGATGATGCGATCACCTAGATGGCGGGGCTCCCCGGCTTCCGGGGATATTCAGTTGAATTGGGGCAAATGACGGCCCCCTGGGGCTCGGCGGATTCCCCGGTCTGACACCGCCCCGCCATGGCCGGAGAAATCTGCCGGTGCAGGGGCGCGGTCGTCGCCCGTATCGGCGAAATCGCTTCGGGCAACTGAGATCGGGCCACCTTTTCAGCATAAAATGCTTCGGCTCGATCCGCTTTCGGCACCATCCCGAAATTCGCGCTGATAGCGTTTGAGGGTCGGGCCCGGCGAGCGGACGGGCACGCCATCCAGCGCCGGGATCGCAGCGGACAAGCGTCTGCCCGCGATGACGTGGCTGGGCGGACCGGAGCGCTGTATATCTCGCTTTCATGAAGGACATGGCTATGAGCGTTGGAGACAAGGACCTGGGCATGGGGCGCCCGATTCAGCGGCGCGACTTCATCCAGGGCGTGGCGGTTGCGGCCGGCGGCGCAATGGCGGCGGCGGGCGCGAACCCGGCCATGGCCGCCAAGGCGCGGATCGCGAAATTCGCAAATGCCGATGGCGCCGTCACGCCGGACAGCTATCCGCCGATGCGCACCGGCATGCGCGGCCAGCATCCCGGCGCGTTCGAGGGCGCTCATGCCCTGCGGGATGGCGAGAGCTTCCCCGGCGCCGAGGACATGAGGGAGAGCTATGACCTCGTCGTCGTGGGCGGCGGCCTGAGCGGCCTCGCCGCGGCCTATCTGTATCGCAAGCGCGCCGGCCCCAATGCCCGCATCCTGATCCTCGACAATCACGACGATTTCGGCGGACACGCCAAGCGCAACGAATTTTTCTACAACGGCAAGCAGCTGATCGCGAACGGCGGCTCCTCCTACATGGTGGCGCCCTCGAAGTGGACCTATGAGTCCATCTCGCTCATTCGGGAGCTGGGGATCCAGAAGGGGCATCCGACCGATCGGGTCGACGGACAGCTCTATCGCTCGCTGGGCATGCAGCCCTCCACCTTCTTCCGCAAGCAGGTCTACGGGAAGGACCGGCTGGTGCACGGCGGCACGCCGACCGCTCCGACGGCGCAATGGCTGGCGCAGACCCCGTTCCCGCAGCAGGTCCGGGACGATCTGCTGCGCATCACCACCGCCAGCATCGATTATCTGAGCGGCCTCAGCGTTGCGGAGAAGACCGCGAAGCTGCAGGCCATGAGCTATCGGGACTATCTGCTCAACGTCGCGAAGGTCCATCCGGACGTCGTGCCGCTCATGCAGGGCATGTGGTGTCTGGGCGCGGACATGGGCACGGCCTGGTTCGCCTTCTTCCGCATGCGGCCGGGCTTCCAGGGGCTCGGGCTTGAGCGGCCAGCGCTTTCGCCCGAGAGCGAGGAGCACCGGCTCGACGACTATTCGCTGCCGGCTGGCAACAGCGATATCGCGCGGCTCATCGTGCGATCGCTCATTCCCGATGCGCTCGCGCCGGGCGATTTCGCTGCGGTGGAGACCAAGCGCGTCAACTACGCGACGCTGGACCGCGAGCAGCAGCCGACGCGCATCCGCCTCTCCAGCATCGTCATCCGCGTGAAGCATGTGGGAACGCAGGGCCGGTTGTTCGATCCGGACAACAGCGAATGCGAAATCACCTATATGAACCAGGGCAAGGCGAAGCTGGTGCGCGGCAAGAATGTCGTGATGGCCTGCATGAACAACATCGTGCCCTATCTCGTGCCCGAGCTGCCGGAGGAACAGAAGGCGGCGCTGCATGAAGCGGTGCGCGCGGTCAATCAGGAGACCAACGTCCTCTTCCGCAACTGGGAATCCTTCGCGAAGCTGAAGACGAACAACATCGCCTTCCCGAGCAGCTTCTACGGTCGGATGGGATTGCAGGCGCAGCGCTATCTGGGCGATCTCGTGCCGTCGCGCTCGCCCTCCGAGCCGATCGTCGTCAGCTTCGGCACCGGGGCGAATTCCGGCGTCTGCTCCAACAGCACGATGCTGAGCGAACTGACCGGCGGCTCTCCGCCGCCGCCGGGGACGCCGGCCGACGACCAGTTCCGCATCGCGCGCGCGGGCCTGCTCCAGACGCCGTTCGAGCATTTCGAGCGCGCCGTCCGCAGCCAGGCGGCAGCGGCCCTCGCCGGGACCGGGTTCGATCCGGCGCGCGATATCCTCGCCATCACCGTCAACCGCTGGGCCCATGGCTTCACGACCGGGCGCAACGCCCTGTTCGAGGCGGACAAGCTGGGCCAGCCCTCGCCGACGATCGCGGCGCGCGCGCGTTTCGGGCGGATCACGATCGCCAATGCCGATGCGGGCGGCGTCTCGACGGCGGGCACGGCCATCGACGAGGCGTTCCGCGCGGTGCGCGAGCTTGAGCAGAACCAGCTCGGTTTCTACGAGCAGATCTGACGCAGCGGGATCGCTCACAGCGACATCCGGCGCCGGCATCGAGGTCGGTCCAATCAGGGCGGGGCGCATGCCCCGCCGCATCAAGGGGCAATTATGCGTAATTGGAATCGCCGCAAGTCGATGGAATTCGACGCGCTGGCATCGGAACATCGCCTGCGCCCCACGCTGAGCTGGTGGCATCTCGTCGCCCTCGGCGTCGGCGCCATCGTGGGGACAGGGATCTACACGCTGGTCGGCATCGGCGCGAGCCTGGCCGGGCCGGCGGTCATTCTGTCTTTCGCGGTGGCCGGGGCCGTCTGCGCCTGCGCGGCGCTCTGCTATGCGGAAGTCGCCACGATGATCCCGGCGTCGGGCTCGGCCTATACCTACAGCTATGCAGTCATCGGCGAGCTCATCGCCTGGATCGTGGGCTGGAGCCTCATCCTCGAATATTCGCTCGTGGTGAGCGCTGTTGCGGTCGGATGGTCCGGCTATGCGACCGGCTTCCTCACCTCGCTCGGCATTCCCCTGCCGGCGGCGATCAGCGCCGGGCCGCACGCGGGCGGCCTGCTGAACGTGCCCGCCGTGCTCATCGTCTTCGCCGTCGCGGGGCTGCTCGCGCTGGGCAGCAAGGAAAGCGCGACGGTCAACGCCATCCTCGTGGTGGTCAAGATCGCGGCCCTGCTCCTCTTCGTCGCGGTCGCCCTGCCGCATTATGACGCGAGCCAGTTCAAGCCGTTCATGCCCTATGGCTTCGCGGCCCATCCTATCGATGGCGTGCAGCATGGCGTGATGGCGGCGGCGGCGATCATCTTCTTCGCCTTCTACGGCTTCGACGCCATCTCCACTGCGGCGGAAGAGGCGAAGAATCCGGGGCGTGACCTGCCGATCGGCATCGTCGGCTCCATGCTGATCTGCACGGCGCTCTATGTTGGCGTGGCGGCGGTCGCGGTCGGCTCCATGCCGTTCACCGTCTATGCCAATAGCCCCGAGCCGCTCGCCCTGATCCTGCGCACGCTGGGCCAGAGCCAGGTCGCGGCGGTCATCGGCGCGGCCGCGATCATCGCGCTGCCGACCGTTATTCTGGCTTTCCTCTTCGGCCAGAGTCGCATCTTCTTCGTCATGGCGCGCGACGGGCTGCTTCCCGAGAGCCTCGCGCGCGTCAGCCCCCGCACCGGCACGCCCGTCCGCATGACCATGGTGACGGCGCTCGTCGTGTCCGTGCTGGCGGGCCTCGTGCCGCTCGACGCCATTGCCGCGCTCGCCAATGCCGGCACGCTGGCGGCCTTCATCGCGGTCGCGGCCTGCATGCTGATCCTGCGGCGGCGCGAGCCGGGCCGCAAGCGCATCTTCCGGACGCCGCTGGCCTGGGTGGTGGGGCCGGTCGCCATCCTCGGCTGCCTCTATCTGTTCTGGAGCCTGCCAAGCACGACCAAGCTGTTCTTCCTCATCTGGAATATTGTCGGCCTGCTGATCTATTTGTGGGTCGGCCGCCGGAGCACGGGCGGCCCCGCTCGCTGACCGCGCCAGCGATCAGCTTCCGGACAAACAAAAAGGGCGGACCCGGCGGGTCCGCCCTTTCTCGT
>JAFKLU010000360.1:8406-10337 GCA_017304105.1 Sphingomonadales bacterium | reverse complement strand
GATGCGGGGCGTGCCCCTTATTTGAGGGTCGCGAGATAGGCGATGATGTCGGCGCGCCGTGTGGCATCGGGCACCGCAATCACCATGCGCGTCCCCGGAACAAGCTTGGCCGGCGCGGTGAGAAAGGCGTTGAGGTCCTTCGCCGTCCAGGTCTTGCCGAATTTGGCAAGCGCCTGCGAAGGCGCCGTCAGGCCGGCCAGCGTACCGGCCTTGCGCCCGACGACGCCCGCCAGCGTCGGCCCCATCTTCTTCTCGCCCGGCTTGGTGCCGTGGCATGCCGCGCATTGCGCAAAGGCCGCCTTGCCCTTCTCCGCCGACTGCGCGAGCGACGGCGTCGCGAAGAGCAGGGTGGCGGGGAGCAGGGCGGCGGAGAAGGCGAGCAGGCAGGCAGGGCGGATCATGGCGTTCCTCAGTTGGCGAGATTCCAGGGGCGATAGACGATCACATTGCCGTCATAGCTGTAGGTGAGGGTCTTCCCGTCCGGCGAGATCTTGTAAATGGCCTGCAGGTCCACCTTGCCGTGGCGCGTGACGGTCAGGCCCAGCGTGGCGTCATCCACCTTGCTCAGCGTGACGACATTATACGCCAGCGCGCCGGCGCTGCTGTGATATTCGATGGCGGGCGTGCCATCCACCTGCGCGGCCCAATGGCCCGAGCTAAGCGCCCCGGCAGCGTTCAGCGTGGCGAAGGAGACGAGGATCTTGCCGTCCTCGGTATAGGCGAAGGTCCGGATCGCTGCCTGCGGCTTGGTGCCCTTGTAGGTGGAAGCCGCGAGATCGACCTTCCACATGCCGATGATGCCGGCGGGCGCCTGCTCGCGCGCATCGCGCAGTTGCTGCCCCGGCCCCGCAGCCGACACGACGGTGCCCGGCAGGCTGGCGGCGATCATGGCTCCGGCCAGCAGCGTCTTGATGCGTGATTTCATCCTATCCTCCAGATTGGGCCGCGAACATACGCGGCGAGACACCCGGCGAAGTGTCGCAGGCGCGCACGGCATTTTCTGCCGATTGCGCATGAAACGGCGTTTGTCTCTGCGGAGGAGGCCTGCTCAGCCGCCGGAACTGCGGCCGGGGGCGGATGTCCCTCTCAGCACGTTGCGCATCGCGATGCTCGAATGGATGCGCGCAACGCCGGGCAGGCGGGAGAGGACGTTGGTATGCAGCTCCTCATATTCGCCGGCGCTCCCGGTCGCGACGCGGATCGTATAGTCGGCGTCTCCGGTCATGAGATAGCATTCCCGGATTTCCGGATGCCGCCGCACCGCGCTCTCGAAGCGGCGCAGATATTCCTCGGTCTGTTTCTCCAGGGTGATCCGCACGATCGCCACGGTCGCCTCCTCCTCCTCGGGTGAGGCGATGACGGCGACATAGCCCTTGATGACCCCCGTCTGCTCAAGGATCCTGACCCGGCGCAGACAGGCCGAGGGCGACAGGCCCACCGCGTCCGCAAGGCTCTGATTTGAGAGGCGGCCATCCACGCGCAGCAGCCGGATGATGTGTCGGTCGATCTTGTCCATTGGCGTTGCAGCATATTCGACAGCAAGCGTGGATTCTATCAAATTGCTGTGCCAAACAGCATATTCTGCATCTGATCGCGAAAACATTCGAAGCTGCTGCTGATACCCCTTTCAACATGGGCAGCGGGGTATTCGAATGGCCGATTCCGACATGATTGCAGGCGCCGTGCTCACGGTCGATCTGCCCGCACTCATCGCGAACTATCAGCGGCTGCGTGAGCGTGTCGCCCCCGCGTCGCTGGCTGCCGTGGTGAAGGCGGACGCCTACGGGCTGGGCGCGACGACCGTGGTGCCGGCGCTGGTCGCGTCGGGCTGCGAGCATTTCTTCGTCGCGCATCTGTCCGAGGCACTCGCGATCCGGCCGCTCGTTCCGTCCGGTAGCCTCATCTATGTGCTGAACGGGCTGATCGCGGGC
>JAFKLU010000360.1:0-8344 GCA_017304105.1 Sphingomonadales bacterium | reverse complement strand
GAGGAGCTTTGCGCCGACAATGCGGTCGTCCCGGTCCTCAACAGCTTCGCGCAGGCGCAGCGCTGGCTCGCGCTGGCGAAGCGGCGCATGTGCCCGCTGCCCGCCGTGCTTCAGGTGGACAGCGGCATGTCCCGTCTCGGCATGACGCTCCAGGACATCGACCAGCTCGCGCAGGACCCGAGCTTCCGCCGCTATGTCATGGTCCGTTGCGTGATGAGCCACCTCGCCTGCGCCGACGAGCCCGCGAACGGGGCGAACGAGGCGCAGTGCCAGCAGTTCGAGGCGCTCGCCGCATCCTTTCCCGGCGTTGCGCGATCGCTGGCCAATTCCGGCGGCTGCCTGCTCGGCGAGGCCTTCCATGGCGATCTGGCGCGGGCGGGCATCGCGCTCTACGGGGGGGATCCGGCTGACGGGCCGGAGCCGCCATTTGCGCCGGTCGTCCGCCTCGATGCCCGCGTCATCCAGCTGCGCACAGTGCCGGACGGCACCGGCGTGGGCTATGGGCTGGACTGGCAGGCGAAGGGTGAGCGCCGGCTGGCGACCCTCTCCATCGGCTATGCCGACGGCTGGCTGCGCAGCCTCGCCGGCCGCGGCGCCGCCTGGTTCGGCGATGTCCGCCTGCCGATCGCCGGACGCGTGTCCATGGACAGCATGACCGTCGACGTCACGGCGCTGTCTCCCGGCGTCCTCGCGGAAGGCGATCTGGTCGAGCTGATCGGGCCGCACCAGCGCCTCGATGATGTCGCCCGGGACGCGGGCACCATTTCCTACGAAATCCTGACACGTCTGGGCACCCGCTTCGCCCGGCAGGTCCGTCCGCTGGAATGTCCCACGCCCGCTCTGGAGGTGCTTGCATGAAAGTTCTCATTCTCGGCAGTGGTGTCATCGGGGTCACCTCGGCTTATTATCTCGCCAAGGCAGGGCATGAGGTCCATGTGGTCGACCGGCAGCCGGGTCCGGCACTGGAGACCAGCTTCGCCAATGCCGGCGAGATCTCGCCGGGCTATGCCTCGCCCTGGGCCGCGCCGGGCATTCCGCTCAAGGCGATCAAGTGGATGATGTCCAGGCACTCGCCTCTGATCCTGCGGCCGGGGCTCGATGCCGAGCGGCTGGTCTGGCTCGCGCAGATGCTGCGCAACTGCACGGATGCGCGCTACGCGGTGAACAAGGCGCGCATGGTGCGCATCGCCGAATATAGCCGCGACAAGCTGATCGCGCTGCGCACGGACACCGGCCTTGCCTATGACGAGCGGGCGCAGGGCACGCTGCAGCTTTTCCGCACACAGGCCCAGCTGGACGGCATCGCCAAGGATGTCGCGGTGCTGCAGGCGGATGGCGTCCCGTTCGAACTGCTCGACCGCGACGGCTGCGTGGCGGCGGAGCCGGGGCTCGCGGGCGTGCGGAACAGTTTCGTCGGCGGCCTGCGCCTCCCGAATGACGAAACCGGCGATTGCTTCATGTTCACCAACGCGCTGGCGACGCTGGCGCAGGCGCTCGGCGTGAGGTTCGACTACGGCACCAGCATTCAGCACATCGACGTCGAGGCAGGCCGGGTGACCGGGGTGCACACCGACCGGGGGCTGATGCAGGCCGACGCCTATATCGTCGCGACGGGCAGCTACGCCCCGGCGCTGCTGCGGCCGTTGGGCATCAAGCTGCCGGTCTATCCGGTGAAGGGCTATTCGATCACCGTGCCGATCATCGACGAGAGCCGGGCGCCGGTGTCGACGATCATGGACGAGACCTACAAGATCGCCATCACTCGGCTCGGCTCGCGCATTCGCGTGGGTGGCATGGCGGAAATTGCCGGCTTCGATCCGCAGCTTCGTCCGGCCCCGCGCGAAACGCTGCAATTGTCGCTGGGCAGCCTGTTCCCCGGCGTCGCCGATCTGGCGGCCAGCAGCTACTGGACCGGCTTTCGCCCGATGACGCCGGACGGCACGCCCGTGATCGGCGGAACCGCCTATGACAATCTCTACCTCAACACCGGCCATGGCACGCTCGGCTGGACCATGGCATGCGGGTCCGGACAGCTCATCGCCGACATCATTTCAGCACGTCCGACCGAGATCGAGGTCGGCGACCTCGATATTTCGCGCTACGCCGCGTGATGTCGCAGGCGCGCATCGCCCTATCTATCAAGGAGACATGATTATGAGCATCGAACGTCTGGAGCAGGGGCCGCGCATGAGCCAGGCCGTGATTCATGGCAATACCGTCTACCTCTCCGGGCAGGTGGGCGCTCCGGGAGAAAGCGTCACCGCGCAGACCGAGGCAGTCCTCGCCCAGATCGAAACGCTCCTCGCTCAGGCGGGCAGCGCCAAGTCCAAGATTCTCAGCGCCACCATCTGGCTGGCCGACATGGCCGACTTTGCCGAGATGAACGCCGTGTGGGACCGCTGGGTGGACGGCAAGGACGCGCCGGCCCGCGCGACCGGTGAAGCCAAACTGGCGACGCCGGCCTACAAGGTCGAGATCATCATCGTCGCCGCGCGCGACTGACGGGTCGGCTCAAGCGGGCGGCGTGCCAGGCCGCCGCCCGCTTGCCTTTGCGCCAGAACGCTGCGCCTGTTGCGGCGGCGGCACCGGCGGAGCTCCCCATATCGTTGCCTATAAAGCGGTCAGGAAGTTCTGCGAAAAACCGGACGCGATACGAGCCCATGCGGGCGCCCGTTGCCCTGGAGGGAGCACGCCCGAGCCGCACTGCCATAGCCACGCTCACAAATTGCGCGATCAAGGTTGATTGCTCTCAAATATAACGGCATTGAGACGAGCCGTTGCTTTTATAGCTCCGGTGCCGGGAACCTGACGCCGTAGGGCGGCGGGAATAGCTTTAGGTGGGGTGGGCGTTGAAGCGCGAGTTGAAGTATCTCGATCCCAGCGTTTACATTGGCTGGATATTTGAAAGAACTTTCGGATACCTCCCTTATTTTCGTACTTATGCGCCGGGTATAAATATCGTCGGCGACAGCAACGCCGTGACCATGGCAATGATCGAGGATATGGTCACGCGGTGCGCTGCCGAGGGAAGGGTTGCTACCTTCCTTGATTTCGGGGCGCGCGATGGCGCCCGAAGAAATTTCGGCAGGAACTGCGCTTACACCGGAGCGGACATTTCCCCGCGCGGGCCAGACATTCTCGTGGCCGATATCTGCGCTTGCCCACAAATTCCCGATGAAAGCTACGACATCGTGTTCAACTTCGATGTGCTGGAACATGTCGAGCGCCCCTGGGACGCGGCCAGCGAATGCGTGCGGATCACCAGGAAGGGCGGGCTTATCGTGTGCCGCACCTTGTTCGCATATCGCTATCACCCCGAACCCAACGATTTCTGGCGGTTTTCCTCTCAAGGCCTGGAGCACCTGTTTGCCGGGGAGGGCAAGGCAGAGACGTTGGTGTCCGGCTATGACATTCTGGGGCGCCGACGTAATCGCAAGGGGGTGTATATAGATCACCGCCCCCCGATCGACTGGCTGGGTGGCTGGCGTGAGAACTGGCAGGTCCTGTGGATTGGGCGCAAGGTTTAGCCGGCGCTCCTCGCGAGAGGATAGCTGCTCCTCGCCCTGGCTCTTCCGCGACCTTTATCGTCTAATCCTCATCGCCGCTGCACGCGCGGTGGGGGAGGGCGCGGCAAGTGCCAGGCGGAACGGAACCTGCGATCCCGCAGGCCCGACTGATCTTCCACCATCTTTGTGTTTGCGCGAGGAAGGGGCGTCGTCCGTGCCGGGCGATGAAATTCGGACCCATCCGGGAATCCCGGAATGGTGGATGATCAATTTTTCAGGAAGCAGGGTTTCGCTAAACCCTTAGAAAACTGGAGCGGGCGAAGGGATTTGAACCCTCGACCCCAACCGTGGCAAGGCGAGTGAAATGGCTTGATTGGTGATACCGGGAATTACTTCACTTTCCAATTAACCACGAAAAACCATGTATTTGAACTACCGACCGTTGCCCTAGGCATCATCGGCATGTATCAAAATTACCGGCATCGTGATACCCCGGTGCTACCCGGAGGAAGGCGATGACAAAGCGGAAGCTCACTCAATCCATTGTGAAGGCGCTAGAGCCGCGCCCGAGCGACTATGTTGAATGGTGTGGTGTGCTGGCCGGGTTTGGGTGCCGCGTTCGCCCGACCGGCTCCAAATCGTTCATCGCCCAATACCGGATAGGCGGCCGGAACAGCCCGGTTCGTAAAGTCACTATCGGTTCTTACGGGAAGCTCACCGTGGACGAGGCCCGCGATGCCGCTGCTAAGGTTCTAGCAAAAGCCCAACTTGGTGAGGACGTTGCCGGGACAAAGGCGAAACAGCGGGCAGAAATGACCGTGGCCCAACTTTGCGACGAGTATTTTACCGATGGTTGCGAGCATAAAAAATCGTCCACGGTCGCAAACGACAAGGGCCGGGTTGAACGCCATATCAAGCCTCTCTTGGGCAGGAAGCGGATTGGCGAGGTTAAGCGGGCCGATATTGAACGGTTCATGCGAGACGTGGCCAATGGCAAGACGGCGGTGGAAGAGAAAACGGGGAAACACGGCCTTGCCCGCGTGACTGGCGGGAAAGGGGCAGCAACCCGCACCGTCCGGCTTTTGGGCGGGATATTCAGCTACGCGGTTGACCGGGGGTATCTGGAAAGCAATCCGCGTGTTGGTGTGAAGGTCTATGCGGACGGCAAGGGCGAACGGTTCCTTACTGCCGATGAGTTCCGTAAGCTCGGGGACGCCTTACGCGAGGCTGAAACCGTAGGTTTGCCGTGGCAACTCAATGAGGACGCCAACACCAAGCACCGGCCGAAAGATGCAGAAAACCAGCGTGAAACCCTGTCACCCTATTCCATCGCGGCCATTCGGTTGTTGATGTTTACCGGGTGCCGTGCCGGTGAAATCCTTGGCCTGAAATGGGAGCATGTCGATTTCGAACGCGGGTTCTTGAACCTCCCGGATTCCAAAACCGGGGCAAAGGTTGTGATGCTGGGCGCGCCTGCCCTGAAAATCTTGGCAGAACTCCCCCGCATTGAAGGCAACCCGTATGTCATAGTCGGTGAGAAACCGGGCCAGCCCCGGAGCGATCTTAAGCGGCCGTGGCGGCGCATTACTGCCCACGCTGGATTGCCGGACATTCGCCTTCACGATTTGCGCCATTCCTTCGCCTCTATAGGCGCTGCCAGCGGTATGGGCCTCGGGGTTGTGGGCAAGCTGCTAGGCCACGCCTCAACGGCCACCACGGCCCGCTACGCCCACTTTGCCGACGATCCCCTACGGCGGGCATCGGACAGTATCGCCAGCACCATTGCCGCCGCGCTGTCCGCACCGGAGGGTGACGGGACGGTTGTGGAACTTAGCCGGGGTAAGGCGGGATGACCGAGTTTGGCCCGAAGGATTGCGATATTCCAACCCGACCCGCCTTGATTGAAGCGGCGGCCAACCGAGTAGTCGCCGGGGATTATACCGCGTGGAAGGCCGCTAAATGGATTTACCCCGAATATTTCCGGGATGGGAATAGGGTTGATGAAAACAGAGTTAGATACCTCGCAAAACGAATAAGAGATTTTATCAGGTCTATTCAGGTTTAATTCGTCAAATAGTCCCAATTTTCTGAACAGTCATAGTGAATTAATTGTGTTCCGTCCCAATCATGGAGGCGGCAATGCAATCCGAAACCTTCCTACGTCGCGACAAGGCGGCCGAATATCTTAAATCCCGGTATGGTGCTTACACCACCGAAACCCTCGCCAAACTCGCGTGTGTTGGCGGTGGCCCCAAGTTCCGCAAACTCGGACGCTTCCCGGTCTATACCCCGGCGGACCTTGATGAATGGGCGCTTTCCCGGCTGACAGGCCCGGTTTCGTCCACGGCTGAACTCGCTGGCGCGCGCGTTGCCTAATCCCGATGGCAACCGCGCCCGTCCATTTCTTTGACCCGCCAACACCGGCCGACCACCTTGCCGCCTTGGTTGAGGAACAGGCAGGCATGGCCAAAATGCTTGCGGCTATTCCGGCCAAGAACCCGGAAGATGTGAAGATGGTTGCCGCCGCCCTCAAGTCGGCCGGGACCAAGTTTGAAAAGGTGTATCTGGATTGGGCGCAACCCTACGGCCGGTTCAAGGCCAAAGGATTGTGGGCAAAAGTCCCCGCTGATCCCGATGCAATGACCGAGGTGTTGGAGCGCCACTTGCTGGCCTCAACCCGGAAAGCCCGGTTCAAACCCCAAACCGCCGCCGAACTGGACCCCACACCGATGCAGTATCTTATCAAGGGCGTTGCACCCGCCCAAGGGTTGCTTGTCATCTATGGTCCCTCGGGTTCGGCCAAATCCTTCCTGTCCATCGCGGCCGCCGCTGCAATCGGGGAAGGTTCGTCATTCTTTGGCTATGCCGCCACACCCGCGCCGGTCTTGTATGTCGGGCTTGAGGGTGAGGCCGGGGTTCGCGGCCGGGTCTTGGCATGGGAGCGCCATCACGGCCGCCCTATGCCGGATAATGTCCGGTTCTCGCTTGAACCTTTCCAGCTTACCGACGCCCAAGACGTTGCCGACCTTGCCGAGATATGCCCGCCGGGTTGCGCCGTCATTATCGACACGCTCAACCGTGCCGCACCCGGTTTGGACGAGAATAGCTCCAAGGACATGGGCCGGGTCATTGACGGGGCGAAAACCCTTCAACGGAAAGTCGCCGGGCTTGTGATCCTCGTTGCCCACAGTGGCAAGGACTCCACCCGAGGGTTGCGCGGGCACTCAAGCCTGTTCGCCGCATTGGATGCCGCCATGCTCGTTAGCCGAGGCGATGGCGGGGCCAGAAAGTGGAAATTGGACAAGGCCAAGGACGGCAAGGACGGGGAAGAACATGGCTTCCGGTTGACGGTTGTTGAACTCGGAACCGATGCCGATGGCGACCCGGTTTCGTCATGCGTCATTGAACCGGACGGCGGGGCCACCCGGCAATTCTCCCGACCGTTGCGAGGTAATCGCCAGCTTGCTTTCACGGCGCTGGAAAATGCTGCTCGTTCCCACGGTATCTTGAATGACCGTGGCGAGTTCGTGGGCGTGACGTTCGCGGATTGGTATGCCGAGTTTTTCAGGATTTCCACGGCCGACAATAAGGAAGCCAAGCGCAAGGCTTTCGCCCGTGCCCGCGAAGATTTGGCGGCTGACGGGCATATTGAGGTTGATAACGACATGTACCGATTTGCCGGTTTGAACGCCTCCGCAACTCATGCCGTCATCGCTTCTATCCTCGCCGGACAACGGACAGGGGGTGGGACATGACCGGACATGTCCACCGTCGCCCTACCCTCGGTAGCGGACGGACACGGACACACCCCTTTAGGGGTGTCCGGTTGTCCGGGAGGCGATGGCCTCAAAATCTTCAAAATGAAAAGCCGAAAGGAACAATGGGCATGTCCCGTAAGAAATCCGCGCTGCCAGCGCCCCGGCAAAGTGTGGGCAAGTCCAAAGCCATCACCAAGTTCAACGAGCTTCAAACCGAGTTCGCCTCGCACCTGTCCGACAATGCTAGGGAACAGGGCAAGCAAGGCGCTTTCGCCCAAGCCTTCCTATTCCTGTTGAGGGATTGCTACGCGGGTTGCGTCCTGTTTGACGCGGAAGAATTGGGCATAGTTCTCAACCTACTTTTCCGGTCTGCCCGGATTCAGGCCAGTTGGAAGGACATTGGCCACCTTGAGAACAACCTAGACGAACTCATGCCCGAAATGCGCGGGCTTGTGGTCCGGCTCATCGCTTTCAAGGCGATTATCCGGGACCAACCGGCATGGCAGCATTTTGAGGAACTGTTGCCCGATAGGTTCCTGTTCGCGGTCTTTACGGCGTTCAACGGGGATAGGCCGATCCCGCCGTTATTCAAAAGCGCCACCTCGCATAAATGGCGGGGCCGACATGGTTGGTCGCCGGCACCGTGACAATTCGTGGGGCCAGCCACCCGCGCGTCAATGGCCCGCCGTGGTGCCTCAACAGGCTCCGGCCGCCCCTTCGCCTCCCATCGCGTCCAGCGGCCCGGAAATCGACCCGGTGGGGCCATCGGGTGCCGCACCTCTCCCGGCGCAAATCAGCCAGGACGGTTGGGGCCGCCCTCCCGCAACCGTGGGCACCTCCCAACGGGACGATAAGGGCCGCTTTTTAGCGGGAAATAGCGGGAATGGCGGCCGCCCAAAGGGTTCCCGGAACCGGCTTAACAGCCTGGTCCTATCCACGCTTGCGGCCGACTTTGACGAACATGGGGCCGACGCGGTTAGAAGGCGACGTTGTTCCAGCTGCTGACGGTGACTTCGCGCGCGGCCTTGCCGCACACGCCGCAGTCGACGCTGACGAGCGCCTCGTGCTCGACCAGTTCGT
>JAFKLU010000359.1 GCA_017304105.1 Sphingomonadales bacterium | reverse complement strand
CGATGGCACCTGTCCCCTCGCCGCCATTGGCGAGAACGGTACGCAAAAGATCGTTGAAGCGCATTTTCCTGACGAAGTTCCCAAAAGTTAACGGATGGGTAACCTTTGGACCGCTGGGACACTAGGCGCAAAAAATGGGACGTTACATTGTGGGACAATTTCGCTGTTGCGACATTATCTGATGCTATATATCAGGATCGTGAAAGGAAATGTCAGCGGATGCCAGGCGCAGCGATCGACGATATCGACCTCAAGATTCTCGATGCTTTGCAGGCGGATGGTCGAATGACCAATGTCGATCTGGCCGCCAAGGTTGGCCTCACCGCCCCGCCCTGCCTGCGCCGCGTGCGCACCCTGGAGGAGCGCGGATATATCGCCTCCTATCATGCGCATCTCGATCCGGTCGCTTTGGGCTACACGATCACCGTGTTCGCCATGGTCAGCCTCAAGAGCCAGGCCGAGCAGGATCTGCGGGCATTCGAGAACTATGTCGCCGACCTGCCGCAGGTGCGCGAATGCCACATGCTAAACGGCGAGATCGATTTCATCCTGAAGGTGGTGGCGCAGGACCTGCGCAGCTTCCAGCAGTTCCTCACCTCGAAGCTGACGCAGGCGCCCAACGTGGCGAGCGTGAAGACCTCGCTCACCATCCGCACCTCCAAGAACCTGCCGGGCGTGCCGATTGAACTTTGAGGCATTGGCGTCCCGTCACAACGGCACAGTTTATCCGGGTGTTACGTCCAACCTGATGCAGTGCGTCGCGCGGCATCGCGCTGAGTTGTTTGGCGGATCCGCGGCCGAACATGGGTCGAACTGCTGGCTGGTTTGAGCAGCATGCGAAAATGGAGCATGCGATCCTCTGAGAGAAGATTTGATCGAGCAGGCAAACCCGGACTGGCAGGATCTCGCCGTCGATCTTGGTTTTGCGCCGATAGGGTGACTGGATTCCCGCGTGCGCGGGAATGACGAAGAGGGGCAAGCCATGTCCGCTCACCACGACAATTGAGCCATCGGACGCCCATTAAGGCCGCCCCAAAAGCAGACGCTCATTCAGGAGCGGGATTCACCAACCCGGCCCTCCCTGATCGCCCAACATGAAAATGCCGGCAGGACGCAAGTCCCGCCGGCACATTTCCATCAAATGGTCGCCGATCAGGCGCTGGGGCTGTTCACCCAGACGGCCCAGAGCGTGGCGATCTGCTTGCGCGCGCCAGTGCCCTCCACCTTGTTGAAGGCTTCGATCGCACCAGCCTTGTCGCCCGAGCGGGCAAGCGCGATGCCGAGGCGCGTGTTCACCTCGTTGGCGTCCACACCGCCCTTCTGCAGCGCGAGACGATAGAGTTCGGCTGCCTTGGTGTAGTTGCCATAGCTCAGATAGCCATTGGCGGCGGATGCAGCCGGCTTGCCGGTCGCGGCGGCGGCGGCGGCCTTCTCGGATGCGGGCAGCGAGGCCTGATCCTTGGCGATGCTGCCTGCGGCGAGCTGATAGAGATCGCCCAGCGCGCCCTTGTCGATCTCGCCGCTGGCACGACCGCCGTCGATGACGCTCTTCACCTCGCCCGGCAGGCCCAGGCGCCAAGCGGCTTCGGCATATTCGTTGTAGCTATAGGCGTTCTGCAGCGACTTGCTGGATGCCATCAGGCGCAGCAGGTCGATATTCTCGTCACGCGACATACCGGCGTTCGCATCCTGCAGGCCGCGCAGCGCGATCCGCCAGTTCTCCGGCGAGCCGTTATGCGAGAGCGCGAGGTTGGTCCACTGCGGCTGCGAGGGGTCCTGGCTCGCGACGGCCATGCGGAAGCCGGTATTGTACCAGCTCTTGTCCACCGCCTGACCGGCCGCCTCCTGCTTGGCGATCGCCTGCTGCAGATAGGGCAGCCCCTGCTTGATCAGCGCCTTGCCGGCGGGGCTGAACTCGTTGCCCTGCACCTGGCCCTGGGCTTCGAGGAAATAGGTGTTGGCGAGCAGGACGAGCGCCTGCGCATCGGGATAGCCCGCCTTCACGGCGGCATCCAGATTGGTGCGCGCGGCCGGCCAATCCTTCGCGACGAACGCGAACTGACCCACGAAGAACTGGAACTTGGCGACGTCGGCAGCCGGCGTCAGGCCGGAGGCGAGCATGGTCTCAAGCCCCTTGCGCTGCGTCGGCTGATCCTTGAGCTGAAGCCCCGCGTTCAGCATGAGCTGGCCGAAGAAATATTTGTCGTCGGGCTTGGTGACCTTCGGCTCCGCCTCGGCAAGCTTCGCCTTCAGGCCCGCCCAGTCATTTGCCTGGCTCAGCTTCTGCAGTTCCTGCGCGGCCGGCATGAATTCCTTGCTGAGGGAAAGCTTGGGCGCCCCACCGGCGTCCTTGTCCTCCTTCTTGGCGGCCATTGCCGATGACGGAACGACAAGCCCGACCGAGACGGCGGCAAGCGCAATCGACAGGGCAGTGGTTGACAAAAAGCGCATCAATGTTCCTCCAAACTAAGACCAATTCTGCGGTTCGCTCAGGATCGGTCCGACGACCCGGAATTTCTGGAATGCTTCATGGCGACAGGCGCGTGAACCGCGATTGAATGGCCTATAGACCGGCTTTGACGCCTTGTCATCGGGTGAGGGCGCGCGGATGGGTTCCGGTTTATCGATGCAGGGAAACGGTCTGCCGCTTGACCCGCGCGCGGCAGCAAGCCCCGCGCAGAGCCGCCAGTCCGTCTTCCCCCTTTTTGCTGGCAATCCGGGCCCCTCCCGGCTAGGGTCCGGCGACCACATTTTCACATAACTTTCATAAGAGAAAACGCTTGAGCAGCGACGAGACAGCACTCGCCGAGCCCTCGGACATCAGCCCGATCAACATCGTCGACGAGATGAAGTCGAGCTATCTCGACTATGCCATGTCGGTCATCGTTTCGCGCGCCCTGCCGGACGTGCGCGATGGCCTGAAGCCCGTGCATCGCCGCATCCTCTGGGCGAGCCACGAAGGCGGCTTCGTCCATGGTCGGCCGTATCGCAAGTCGGCCAAGATCGTCGGCGACGTGATGGGTAATTATCACCCGCACGGCGACTCCGCGATTTACGACGCCCTGGCCCGACTGGCTCAGTACTGGTCGATGCGGGTCATGCTCATCGACGGTCAGGGCAATTTCGGCTCGATGGACCCCGATCCGCCGGCCTCGATGCGTTACACCGAGGCACGGCTCGCCAAGGTGGCGACGACCGCGCTGCTCGCGGATATCGACAAGGACACGGTCGACTTCCAGGAGAATTATGACGGCTCCCACCGGGAGCCGACCGTTCTCCCCGCGCGCTTCCCGAACCTGCTGGTCAACGCCGCAGGCGGCATCGCCGTCGGCATGGCGACCAACATCCCGCCGCACAATCTCGGCGAGGTGCTGCGCGCCTGCAAGGCCTATATGGAGAACGGCGCCATCAGCCTTGAGGAGCTGATGGAGATCATTCCGGGGCCGGACTTCCCCACCGGGGCGCTGATCCTCGGCCAGTCGGGCGCGCGCAATGCCTATTCGACCGGTCGCGGCTCGATCATCATGCGCTCGCGCTACGAGATCGAGACGCTGCGCGGCGACCGCCAGCAGATCGTGCTCACCGAGATTCCCTATCAGGTCGGCAAGTCCGGTCTGGTCGAGAAGATCGCCGAGGCTGCCAAGGACAAGCGGATCGAGGGCATCAGCGATATTCGCGACGAATCGAACCGCGAGGGCGTGCGCGTCGTCATCGAGCTGAAGCGGGATGCGACGCCCGACGTGGTGCTGAACCAGCTCTGGCGGCACACGCCGGCGCAATCGAGCTTCCCGGCCAACATGCTCGCGATCCGCGGCGGCCGCCCGGAGCTGCTGACGCTGCGCGACATCATCGAGAGCTTTGTGCGCTTCCGCGAGGAAGTCATCACGCGGCGGACCAAGTTCGAGCTCGCCAAGGCGCGGGAACGCGCCCACATCCTGCTCGGCCTCGTCATCGCGGTGTCCAACCTCGACGAAGTGGTGCGGATGATCCGCGCCTCCTCCAGCCCGGCCGCGGCGCGCGAGGCGCTGCTGTCGCGTGACTGGCCGATTGCCGACATCGCGCCCTATATCCGCCTCGTCGAAGCGCAGGAGGACGAGGTCACGGGCGAAACCTATCGCCTGTCCGAAGTGCAGGTGCGCGCCATCCTCGACCTGCGCCTGCATCGCCTCACCGCGCTCGGCCGCGATGAGGTGGGCAACGAGCTGCAGGGTCTCGCCACGGCGATCGAGGGCTATCTGGAGATCCTCGGCAGTCGCGTACGGCTCTACGAGATCATGCGCGAGGAGTTCGACGCGATCGAGGCGGAGTTCGCGACGCCGCGCAAGTCGACGATCGCGCCCGCCGCCGACGGCATCGAGGACGAGGACCTGATCGAGCGCGAGGACATGGTCGTGACCGTGACCATGGAGGGCTATATCAAGCGCACGTCGCTTGACACCTTCCGCGCGCAGAACCGGGGCGGCAAGGGCCGCGCGGGCATGGCGACCAAGGACGAGGACGTCGTCACCGCCCTGTTCGTGACCAGCACGCACACGCCGGTGCTGTTCTTCTCGACTGCCGGCAAGGTCTACCGCATGAAGGTGTGGCGCCTGCCCGAAGGCGGGCCGGCGACGCGCGGGCGGCCGATGGTGAACCTGCTGCCGCTCGCAAATGGCGAGACGATCCGCACCGTGCTGCCGCTGCCGGAGGACGAGGCGGAGTGGGCGAACCTGCACGTCATGTTCGCGACTGCCAAGGGATCGGTCCGGCGCAATTCGATGGACGCCTTCGCCAACATCCCGTCGAACGGCAAGATTGCCATGAAGTTCGAAGGTGATGATGCGGACGATCGGCTGATCGGCGTCGCGCTGCTCACGGAGGAGGACGACGTTCTGCTCGCTTCTCGCCAGGGCAAGGCGATCCGCTTCCGCGGAGACGATGTGCGCGAGTTCCAGAGCCGCAACTCGACCGGCGTGCGCGGCATGACGCTCAAGGAAGGCGACGAGGTCATCTCGCTCTCCATCCTGCATCGCGCCGGCATCAAGGACATGGACGAGCGCGAGGATTATCTGCGCTTCGCCCCGTGGAAGGCCGAGAAGGAAGGCCAGCCGACCATGTCGGCCGAGCGCTTCGAGGAGCTGCGGGCCAGGGAGCAGTTCATCCTCACGGTCTGCGCCAATGGCTATGGCAAGCTCTCCTCCGCCTTCGAATATCGGCGGACCGGGCGTGGTGGCCAGGGCATCACCAACATCGATAATATCGAGCGCAACGGCCCTGTGGTGGCGAGCTTCCCTGCGACGCAGGAGGATCAGCTCATGCTGGTCACGGACCAGGCCAAGCTCATCCGCATGGGGCTCGACAGCCTGCGCGTGATCGGACGTGGCTCGGCTGGCGTGCGCCTGTTCGACGTGGCGAAGGACGAACATGTCGTGAGCGCGGCGCGCATCGAGGAAAGCAACGACGAAGAGGCGGGGGAAGAGAGCGCGGAGGCATAATCTCCTCCCCGCCTCGCCCCTTGGCGATACTGAACTGAACGGAATCCGTCCGCGCCCGCGTCGTTAAAAGCAGCGCGAGCCGACAGCCTCCGCCTTGACTTGCCCGCCGCTTCGCCTTCAAGCCGTGGCATGGCCGCGATCGGAGACCGCATCGACATCTCGGGCACGCTTGTGCGCGATGGCGCCGGCTTTGCCCTGCGCGCGACTCGCGGCGTGCTCTTTCACCTGCTGTTGCACCGGGTGCCGGTGGATCACGTCGAGAAGCGCGTGCGCGTGGTGGGCACGCTGATTGGCGAGCAACTCATCGAGGCGGATGGCGTGGCGCCTGAGTGATGTCGGCTGCATAGCGGGCAGAGGCAGCCACCCGCTCCCGGCGTCGGTCGCTGTTCGAATCTCTAATGAGCGTATCGCCTTGGCGTGCACGCGCCGGCCACTCCGAGCCAGCGACGACCAACACATGACATGGAGTTCATCCCGCGGCCACCGCGACGATTGGCGGAATGACGCATAAAGTGGGCTTCGAACGCCCCAGGAGCGCCGGATTATGAGGAACCGACGCGCAATCAGACCTCTCATCGCCATAATCGGCCTCGTAGCTCTGGTGCTGCTGACCTTTGGCTGGCTGGGCTACCTCGGCGGCAACCCGTTCATGGTGATCCGCCCTCAGGGATACCAAGCGGAGAAGGGCGCGCCCGTCGCGGTCATCTTCTCAGGCGACATGGGCTTTCGGGTCGGCATGGGCACCCTCGTCGCGAAGCGGCTTGAGCGCGACGGAATCCCCGTCGTGGGCGTGAACAGCCTCAGTTATTTCCGCAGGACAAGAACGCCAGCCGAGGCAGGCGCCCTCATCCGGGAAGCGCTGGCGCAGGCGCGCGCAATCAATCCGCTTGGGCGCGTCGTGCTCATCGGCCAATCCTTCGGCGCGGACATGCTGCATGTCGGACTGGCGCAGCTACCGATCGCGCAGCGGCGCGGCATTGCGCTCGTGGCGCTGGTCGTCCCGGGCGCGCGCGTCGAATTTCGGGCATCGCCAGGCGAGATTCTGACCTTCTGGATCAACGATGTCGACGCATTGCCGACCGCCCGTCAGCTCGATTGGGTGCCGCTCCTGTGCCTGCATGGTGTGGATGAGCATGGGAGCTTGTGTCCTCTGCTTCATCAGCCCAATCTGTGGAGCAAAGCTCTGCCCGGCGGCCATCAACTCAATTGGGATTCAGAGGCCGTCGCCCGTGAAATCACCTCGAAGATTGTGGAAACTGGCGATCTGAACCATGCGAAATAGCGCCTGCTTCATCCTCTCATTGCTCTTCGCCGCTGCGGGGCCGGCCTATGCGGCCGACTCGATCTCCGGTAGCTGGATCAACCCTCGGGGCTCGGTCGTCGTTACCACCGACAATTGCCATGGCGAGTTGTGCGGCTGGGTGAGCTGGGCAAGCGAGGCCGCACGGGCCGATGCCTCGGACGCTGGCGTGCGCAACCTCATCGGCACAATGTTATTGCGGGACTATCGCGCCAGCGCACCGGGTCGATGGTCAGGGCGCGTCTATGTGCCGGACATGGGGCGCACCTTCTCCTCCACGATCGAGCAACTGGACGGCAACAGGCTGAAAATCTCCGGCTGCCTGATTGCCGGCCTGTTCTGCAAAAGCCAGATCTGGGTCCGACATGCAAAGTGAGAACAGGGGCGTGGCCGCAACGGGATCGATGCTGCGCCCTACCCGGCGGCAGCGCATGATGCTGACGATTGGCTCGGCCCTGCTCCTGGCATTCCTTGGCTTCATCGCGCTTGACCATCTGTTGCGCGAGGTGCGTCTGCATGATGTCCGCGCGGCCTTCCGCGCGCTACCGGCCATCCACCTTGTTGCGGCCGCATTGCTGACGACCGCCAGCTATCTCACCCTGACGCTCTATGACGTATTCGCGCTGCGCTCCATCGGCCGACCGCTCCCTTATCGGACGGCGGCCCTGGCCTCCTTCACCAGCTATACGCTGAGCCACAATCTGGGCCTCTCGCTGCTGACCGGCGGCTCGGCCCGTTATCGCGTCTATAGTGCTGCGGGCCTTAGCGCGGGGGACATAGCGCGCGTCATCCTCATCGCGAGCGCCACCTTCTGGAGCGGCGTATTCACGCTCGCGGGGGCGATGCTCTGTTGGCGGCCGGAGATCCTGACCTATCAGGGCACCGCCCTGTCCGCAGCTTTTCTACGCGCTTTGGGCATCGCGCTGCTCTGCGCGATAATTGCGATCGTGATCTGGGCAGGCCCGCGCGGCCGCCTCTTCCATCTGCGCCGCTGGACGGTGCCGTTGCCGCCAGCGCGGAGCATCATCGGGCTTGTCGGCATCGGCATGCTCGACCTTGCCTGCGCAAGCGCCGCGCTCTTCGTCCTCATACCCGGTATCGACCTGTCGGTCTGGCCTGCTTTCTTCATCGGCTACACGCTGGCGATTGTCGCCGTGCTCATCTCCCATGTCCCCGGCGGGATCGGGGTGTTTGAGGCGATCATGCTGATCGCTCTGCCGAGCACGAACCGCCCTGAACTTGTCGCGGCCCTGTTGGCTTACCGGCTCATCTATTACGTCGCACCTCTCATTCTGGCGGCGATGCTGATCCTGTTCCAGGAGGGGCGCCGCTGGCATGGGCCTCTCGCGCGAACATGGCGCGGTGCCCGGATCGTCGCGACGAGCATGGCACCGACCATGATCTCTGCGCTCGTCTTCCTCGGCGGGGCCGTTCTGCTCGTCTCCGGCGCCTTGCCAACAGTGCCGTGGCGCGCAGCCTCTCTCTCGGGCGTCTTGCCCCTGCCCTTCAGGGAAGCCTCCCACATGGCCGGGAGTCTCATCGGAGCCGCGCTCCTGGTCCTCTCGGCCGGGCTGTATCGACGACTCGATGGCGCCTTCTGGCTGACCCGCGTCCTTCTGCTGGCCGGCGCCCTGTTCTCTATCCTCAAAGGGCTGGACTATGAGGAGGCGACGGTGATGCTCATCATCACCGCGGCTCTGCAGTGGACGAGACCTGCCTTCTATCGGCGCACGCGCTTTCTGGACGAGGCCTTCTCGCCGGGTTGGCTCGCCACGATCGTCGTGGTTGTCGGATTGTCCGTCTGGATCGGCCTCTTTGCCTACAAGCATGTCGATTATCAGAACGACCTCTGGTGGCGCTTTGCCGAACGCGGCGATGCGTCCCGCTTCCTGCGCTCAAGTCTGGCGGTGGCGGTTCTGCTGGTCTGTGTCGGCCTCGCCCGGCTCTTCCAGCCGGCAAGGCAGGCACATCCCACGGGATCCGCAGCCAAACTGCCATCCGGCGAAGCCATGGCGCTCGCGCAGAGGGCCGATGCCAATCTGGCATTCACCGGCGACAAGCTCTTCCTCAGCTCCGAGAGCGGCAAGGCTTTCCTGATGTACCAGATCAAAGGCAGCAGCTGGATCGTCATGGGCGATCCCGTCGGCGCCGAAGGTGAATGGTCGGACCTTCTCTGGCGCTTGCGAGAGTGGGCCGATGCTGCCCAGGGGCGCCTGCTGCTTTACCAGATCAGCGCGCGAACGCTGCCGATCGCGATCGAACTCGGCCTCCAGATCACCAAATATGGCGAAGAAGCCTATGTGGACCTTGCCGAATTTTCGCTCGAAGGCCCCAACGCCAAGTCCTTGCGCTACGCCGAACGGCGCGCCGCGCGTGAAGGGGCGGAATTCGCGATTATCCCTGCCCGCAACGTGCCCGACCATTTGGACGAAATGTCCCGCATTTCCGAGCACTGGCTCCAGGCAAAGGGCGGCAAGGAGAAGGGCTTCAGCGTCGGGCAGTTCGATCCGGCCTATATGGCCCGGTTCGATTGCGCGATCGTGCGCTGGCAGGGACGAATCGTTGCCTTCGCCAATATCTGGGCGACGCCGGACAAGTCCGAACTCTCGATCGACCTGATGCGCCACGACGATATCATGCCCTATGGCACGATGGACTTCATCTTCGTCAATCTGATCCGCTGGGGTGCCGCGCAGGGCTACCGATGGTTCAACCTCGGAATGGCGCCGCTCTCGGGGCTGGAGGCACGGCGGCTCGCTCCCCTGTGGACCAAGCTTGGCGCCCTGCTCTACCAACATGGCAATGCGCTCTACAGCTTCGAAGGTTTGCGCGCCTACAAGGAGAAATTCTCGCCCGAATGGGAGCCACGCTATGTCGCGGGGCCTCAGGGCATTTCGTTCGCCCGCGCCCTCATCGATCTCCAGGCGCTGATCGGGAGCAGCCCGGCGGCGAGGCCCTGACATCTCACGACATTCATTGCGAGACAGTGCCCGGATGCCTGTGGCCGAGGATGATCTCGGCGAGCAGGCCAGCGTTGCGATCGAAATGATGCCCCCCGGGCACCAGATACTCCTGAGCGAGCCCGGCCGGTATCTGTTCGCAGGCGCTGTCCTCTTCCTGCTCGCCCCGCACGCACTGCAAGGCCATCCCCCGCAGACGCGTGATTGCCGGGATCGTGGGCAGGGAATTGTCTGAACTGAGGTTGAGCCAACTGGTCAGATGAAACTGGAAATCCGCGGTACTGCCGAGGCCAAGCAACGAAACCCGCTCAATCTTGGCGCGGGCTGCGGCGCGCAACTGATCCACCATATGGGGGATGACGTTAGCCCCGAAGCTGTAGCCGACGAGCAGGACGCGCGGGCGACCCCAATGCCGACTGAAGGCCTCGATCAACTGGCTCAAGTCGCGCGCCGCTCCGGCCGGCGTTCGCGCACTCCAGAAATAGGAAAGGCTGTCCACCCCGACCACGGGGATACCGGCGGCCGCCAGTTGCCCGGCCACATCGCGATCGATGCCGACCCAGCCACCATCACCTGAATAGACGATCGCCATGAGATCGTGGTTTGCATTCGTTTTTGCAGCAGGAACCAGAGTGAGAGGCATGTCCGGCACAGCGGTAGTGGCCGGTCGGTGGTCCGGTCCGGCCTTTGCCAGCAGGCTGATCGCCGCATCCGCGACCACTGTGGGCCATTGCGCTGTTGCCGATGGCAACAACTCTGCACGGGCACCGGGAACGGCCGGAACAAGAGCGCTGCTCGCGGTCTGTTGGGTCGCTGTCCGCATAACGATCAACGGAAGCCTGACCTGTTTGTTGGGCCCAAAACGCCAAGCTCCAGCGTCGTTGACCCGCTCGGCCGAGAAGCCGGGAGCGGTGCACCACGGCTTGCTACTCGAAATCTCGCCGGGCGCGTCGACCGAGACCACGCCGCGGTAGGATCCGTTCGCCCATTGCGACAGCGTCGCATAAGCGAGGGCGCCGCCCTCACCCACGCCAATGATGATCGGCTGCATATAGGCCCTCACGCCCATGCGGTGCTGCAGATCATTGGATAGCGCGACGATCGGGTAGTTGGCATTGAGGCACCGACCCGCCCATGCCTCTGGGGTTCTTAAAAGAGCGCCAGCCGAGACCGCAGCGACCAGCAATCCCCTGCGAGCCAGCTCTCTCGTGATGGCATCGTCGTTCGCGGGCGCCCCGCGCGAATCGGACAGGAAGATCACGACTCCGCGCGGCGCGCCGCCCGGCTGCGTCACATGCACCGCGCCAAACGGCGCGAACGAATAGGAAGAGACCGCTGGTTCAGGAACAGCTGTCGCCGCGCCTGTGTCGGCGGCGAGCGAGAACAGGAGCAGTCCGGCCATCGCCGCAGTGGTTATCTGGCGCACCCCTGCCTCCAGTCCGTTGCGCGGAGCACCACAGTACCAAATTTGGTGCAGGAGCGCAGGTCAGTAAACTGATTCCGAGCCATATCGAAAGCTCCAGCTTATGCTGGTCCTGCTCTTCAGTTCGGACACCATGCTCAAGGGTTCAATTGAATTATTCGTCATCTCCCGCCCACCTCGGTGAAAGGTGAGCGGGGCCAGGGTTCAATTGCGAGGACACATGGCCGCGGTTGTGGCCCTGCACGCCCGCTCTACACTGGCAGCACGATGCAGGAATGCGCATGATAAGTTGGATCAAATTCGCGCCGATCAAGGCGCCATCCAGGGTGAGCATCACGAGGGCTGCTTCCGGCAAGCGCCGTCTTGGGTGAGGGCCGCATCAGGTTCAGATTTATCCACACTTCGCGAGATGGGCGAACATGCTGCCGCTCACGCTACAATTGTAGCAGTGACTCATCATACCCATGATTCCGGGAGATTTCCGATCCTATTCAGCAGGTTATCGGAAATGGTGGAGCCGAGGGGGATCGAACCCCTGACCTCTACACTGCCAGTGTAGCGCTCTCCCAGCTGAGCTACGGCCCCGATCATTTGCGGTGCGACGGGCGGGTCCGTCGCTGCGAGGCGCTGCCTTTAGGTCAGGCTTTGCCCCGCTGCAAGTCCAATTTTATGTCGCGCATCAGTTAATTTGTGCGCGACGGAATGGCTCAGTTTTCCTCGTCGCCATCGTCGCCGGCATCGACGCCGAGATCGTCGTCGCCGCCGAGATCCACGTCATTGTCGGGCGAGCCTTCGGCCTCATCGACATCGATGTCGAGGTCCAGATCGTCATCCGCCGTCGCATCGGCCGCCTCCGCGCCGGCAGCCGCCTTCTGCGGCAGCTCCTCGAACGGCAGCGGCTGCTTGGACTTCAGGACCGGCTCGGGCGTCCAGACGTTGCCGCACTCGATGCAGGTCACCGGCTCGTCCTTGCCGAGATCATAGAAGCGCGTCGCGCACTTGGGGCAGGTCCGCTTCGTTCCCCATTCAGGCTTCACCATGTGCCGCCTCTGTCCTTCCAAAGAAATGAAAACGCGCGCGGCAAGGATGGCCCCGCCACGAAGTGTCGGGCGCCTTGCCATAGCCGACCGGCACTGTCAAAAGCGCTTCGCCATTTTTTTCTCCGCCCGGCGCGCTTGTCTGTCGCCGCGGCAAAATTTCCGGACTTGAAACGATGACGATGATTGCGCGCAACATGCTCTTCGAGCCTGGGGCTCCCTTGCGCGGCACGGTGAGCGTGCCGGGGGACAAGAGCATTTCCCATCGGTCGCTGATGCTCTCGGCGCTGGCGGTTGGGGAAAGCCGGGTGTCCGGACTGCTAGAGGGTGAGGACGTGCTGGCGACCGCCGGCGCAATGCGCGCGCTGGGGGCGCAGATCGAGCGTAGCGCAGATGGCGTCTGGCATATTCACGGGGTCGGCGTGGGCAGCCTTGTTCAGCCCACCACCGCGCTCGACATGGGCAATAGCGGCACCTCGACGCGGCTGCTCATGGGCCTGCTGGCGAGCCATGCGCTGACCGCCACCTTCATCGGTGACGCCTCGCTCAGCAAGCGCCCGATGGGCCGCGTGACCGCCCCGCTCGGCCTCATGGGCGCCCAGTTCATGACCTCGCCGGGCGAGCGCCTGCCGCTCACCATGCGTGGCATCGTGCCGGCCGTGCCGATCGAATATCGCCTGCCGGTCGCATCGGCGCAGGTGAAGTCGGCCGTGCTTCTGGCCGGACTGAATGCGCCGGGAATCACCCGCGTCATCGAGCCCGTCCCCACACGGGACCATAGCGAGCGGATGCTGAAGGGCTTCGGCGTCGATCTGCGGGTCGAGACCGAGACGGACGGCACGCGGATCATCTCCGTCCGCGGCGAGGCGGAATTGCGGCCGCAGACGCTGGTCGTGCCCGGCGATCCCTCGTCCGCCGCCTTCCCCATCGTCGCTGCACTCATCACGCCGGGCTCGGACGTGACCGTGACCAATGTCGGCATGAACCCGACCCGCACTGGCATCTTCCGCATGCTCCAGGCCATGGGCGCGGACCTCACCATCACCAACGAGCGCGAGGTGGGCGGAGAACCCGTAGCCGATCTGGTGGCGCGACACAGCACGCTCACCGGCATCGACGTGCCGCCCGACATTGCGCCGAGCATGATCGACGAATTCCCGATCTTCTTCGTCGCCGCCGCTCATGCGCAGGGCATCACGCGCACCAGCGGACTGGACGAATTGCGCGTGAAGGAATCGGACCGCCTCGCGCTCATGGCGCATGGCCTCGCCCGCATCGGCGCCTCGGTGGAGGAGCGCGAGGATGGCCTCATAATCACCGGGCACGGCGGCGATCCGCTGGGCGGCGGCAACAGCGCGCCGACCATTGCCGCCGAGCTAGACCACCGCATTGCGATGAGCTTCGCCATCGCCGGCCTCAACACGCGCGGCGGCCTCATCATCGACGATATGAGCCCGGTCGCGACCAGCTTCCCCGGCTTCGTCGAGCTTCTGTCCGGGCTGCGGGGGGCGGCATGAGCATCGGCCTGCTTGCCAATATCATCGGCATGATCGGTAGCGGGCTGATGATGTTCGCCTATGCCTATTCCAATGTGGCAAAGGCGATCAACTTCCGCCTGTTCAACCTGCTCAATCTGGTCGGCGCGCTGATGCTGATCGCCTCGCTCACCGTGCATTTCAACATGGCATCGATGGCGCTTGAGATCGTCTGGGCGTTCAGCGCCCGGTTCGGTCTCGTCCGGGCCTTGCGGAGGCCGGCATGATGATCGGCGTCGACGGACCCGCGGCTTCCGGCAAGGGCACGGTCGCGCGGGCACTGGCCGCTCATTAGGGGCTGCCGCACCTGGATACGGGCCTGCTCTACCGCGCGGTCGGCGTCAGTGTTGCGCGGGCGGGCGGCGATCCGGACGATCCGGACGATGCGCTGGCCGCCTGCGCCTTTCCCGACGAGTGGCTCGCCGATCCCGAACTGCGCTCCGAAGCGGCCGGCCCGCTCGCGAGCCGCGTCTCGCGCCATCCTGGCGTGCGCACGGCCTTGCTGGAGCGGCAGCGCGCCTTCGCCAGCCAGCCCGGCGGCGCGGTGCTGGACGGGCGCGACATCGGCACGGTGATCGCGCCGGATGCCGACGCCAAGCTGTTCGTGACGGCAAGCGTCGAAGTGCGGGCGCGGCGGCGCCATGCCGAGCTGCCGGGCACCTCGCTCGAAAGCATCGCCGCCGAGCTTGAGGCGCGCGATCGGCGCGACATGGAACGGGCCGACGCGCCGCTCAAACAGGCCGAGGATGCGGACTTGCTCGATACGACCGATTTGAGTATAGGCGCGGCCGTTCAGCGCGCAATCGCGCTGGTGGATGCTCGCCTGAAGGACCGCGGCTAAGCGGCCCGGACGAGGCGCCTCGCGTTTGCGAGGCGCCCTTTTGCTTTTCTCAAAAAGCGCTTGGTCCATCGGCTCGTCGTGCGCGGGATGCTTCGGCGGCAGGAGGCCGTCGGGGCAGTTTGGCCAAAGACCACCGGAGACAACCGGTTGGCCAGCAACGACTTGAAGGAACGATATTTATGGCCTCAACGGCAAACCCTACGCGCGACGATTTCGCCGCGCTTCTCAATGAATCTCTCGGTGGTGCGGACGGCGGCTTCGAAGGCCGCGTCGTCAAGGGCACCGTCACCGGCATCGAGAACGACCTGGTCGTTATCGACGTCGGCCTTAAGAGCGAGGGCCGCGTTGCCCTGCGCGAGTTCGCCGCCCCCGGCCAGAAGGCCGATCTGAAGGTTGGCGACGAGGTCGAGGTCTATGTTGACCGTGTCGAGAACAGCAATGGCGAGGCCATGCTGTCGCGCGACCGCGCCCGCCGCGAAGCCGCATGGGACAAGCTGGAGAGCGAGTTCTCCGAGAATGCCCGTGTCGAGGGCGTCATCTTCGGCCGCGTCAAGGGTGGCTTCACCGTCGATCTCGACGGCGCCGTGGCCTTCCTGCCCGGCTCGCAGGTCGACATTCGCCCGGTGCGCGACGTCACGCCGCTCATGGACATCCCCCAGCCCTTCCAGATCCTCAAGATGGATCGTCGCCGCGGCAACATCGTCGTGTCGCGCCGCGCCATTCTGGAAGAGACCCGCGCCGAGCAGCGCAGCGGCCTGATCCAGACCCTGTCGGAAGGCCAGATCATCGAGGGCGTCGTCAAGAACATCACCGATTATGGTGCGTTCGTTGACCTGGGCGGAATCGACGGCCTGCTGCACGTCACCGATCTGAGCTACAAGCGCATCAACCACCCGAGCGAGATGATCAACATCGGCGACACCGTTCGCGTGCAGATCATCCGCATCAACCGCGACACGCAGCGCATCAGCCTCGGCATGAAGCAGCTTGAGAGCGATCCGTGGGAGGGCGCATCGGCCAAGTATCCGGTCGGCGCGAAGCTGACGGGCCGCGTCACGAACATCACCGAATATGGTGCGTTCGTCGAGTTGGAGCCGGGCATCGAGGGTCTGGTCCACGTCTCCGAGATGAGCTGGACCAAGAAGAACGTCCATCCGGGCAAGATCGTCTCCACCTCGCAGGAAGTGGACGTCATCGTGCTCGAGGTCGACGCCGAGAAGCGCCGCATCAGCCTCGGCCTCAAGCAGGCCCAGGCCAATCCGTGGGAGAGCTTCGCGGAGCGTCACCCGATTGGCAGCCAGGTCGAAGGCGAAGTCAAGAATGCGACCGAATTCGGTCTGTTCATTGGCCTCGACGGCGACGTGGACGGCATGGTCCACATGTCCGACATCGCATGGGGCATCTCCGGCGAGGACGCGCTCAACCTGCACCGCAAGGGCGAGGTCGTCACGGCCATCGTGCTCGACGTCGATGTGGACAAGGAGCGCATCAGCCTCGGCATGAAGCAGCTTGAGAAGGGCGCTCCGGCCGCCGGCGCAGCTCGCGGCAGCGCGGGTCTGAACCGCAACGAGACGGTCACCGTCACCGTGCTTGAGGTCCGCGACGGCGGCCTTGAAGTGCAGGCGGGCGACGATGGCGTCACCGGCTTCATCAAGCGCAGCGACCTCGGCCGCGACCGCGACGAACAGCGCCCCGAGCGCTTCCAGGTCGGCCAGAAGTTCGACGCGATGGTGATCGGCTTCGACCGCTCCAAGAAGCCGAACTTCTCGGTGAAGGCGCTGCAGATCGCCGAAGAGAAGGCTGCCGTCGCGCAGTATGGCTCGTCGGACAGCGGCGCGTCGCTGGGCGACATCCTGGGCGAGGCGCTCAAGGCGAAGAGCTGAGCCTTTGCCGCGCCGGCTCCGGCTG
>JAFKLU010000047.1 GCA_017304105.1 Sphingomonadales bacterium | reverse complement strand
CCAGCAGTTCATCGCCGGGCCCCGCATCCATCTCCCTGGCAAGCTGGCGGCTGAGCACGAGGCCCGCCGGCGGCAGCGACACGACCGCGCCGCTGCTGTCGATCCGCGCCGTCAGCGTCGCGCCCGGATCGCTGCTTTCTATGGCTGTTCGCTTGGAGCGGTTGCGCAGGTGCAGCTTCACCGGGATGGCGCGCGTCGTCTCCACCCGCAGCACGCCGGGCAGTTGCCGCAGGGCATAGACGACATCCTCATTGCGCGGATCGTTGAAGGTGACGGTCAGGTCCTGATGCTGGCCACGCACGAAGAACTGGTCGATCACGGCCCGCGTCGAATCCACGAATTGCGTGGTGGCAAAAAGCAGCCCCAGCGAGAGGGCGATGCCGAGCACGGTGACCGCGGAGCGCCCCGGCCAGCGGGCGATATGCCGCACGATCATGTGACCGATCGCGCTGAACCCGCCCTTTTGCCCCAGCCGCTCGACAAGGCCGGCGCGATAGATTGGCGGCGGCGGCGGCGACATGGCGACGGCGGGCGCCAGCATCATCGCCGCGCGCACGCCGCCCAGCGCGCCCAGCGCCGCCGAGCCGAGCGCGAGGGCCGCCGCGCCCAGAAACACCCCCGGCGAAAGCGCATAGTCAAGGAACGGGAAGCGATAATAGCGCGCGTAGAGGCTGGTCATGGACTGGCCCATCCAGACGCCGGCGAGCGACCCCATCAGGATGGCCAGCAGGGCGACGGCCAGCGCAAACTTGAGATAATGCCAGCCAATCGCCCATTCCGAATAGCCGAAGGCCTTGATGAGGCCGATCTGCGTGCGCTCCGTGCGGATCATGCGGCCCAGCACGATGTAAACGAGGAACGTCGAGACAAGCAGGAACACCGGCGGGATCACGCGCGTCATGGCGCTGAGCTGCTTGAGCTCGCTGTCCAGAAAGGCGTGCGAGAGATGATCCTCGCGCCCATAGGCGCCCGTGCCGCCATAAGGGGCCAGTAGGGCATCGACCTTGCGGATCACCTCGACGTGCGACGCGCCCCGCTCCAGCGTGAGCGAGACGGCATTGATCGCCTCGCGCCGGTCCGTCACGGCCTCCAGCCCCTTGCGGCCCATCCAGAAGATGCCGAAGCGCCGGTCATCGGGGATGAGATCGCCCGGCGCCAGCGCGTAGATATAATTGGGCGCAAAGCCCATGCCGACGATCTTGAGCGGCTCCCGCCGGCCATAGATCTGCGCCATCACCGTGTCGCCCAGCGAGAGGCCGTTCGCCTCGGCGAAGGTCCCGTCGATCACCACTTCGCCTGTCTCGCCCGGCCGCGGCATGTGGCCCCGGCTCAGGGTCAGCAGATTGAGCTGGTCGCGTCCATTCTCATCCACGGAATTGATGAGGGCGCGCATCGGCTCGACGCGGCCGGGCAGATCGAGCGTCGCATATTGGACGATGTTGCCGTCGACCCGCCGCACGCCCGGCAGCGCCCCCAGTCGCGCGATCACGCTGCGCGGCGCGCGCGTCATGCCGGCGAAGATCTCGCCGAAGTGGTTGCGCGCATAATAGGCGTCGCGCGTCGCGCTCAGCGAGCCATGCACGCTGGTCGAGAGGACGAATGTCGCCGTCGCCGCCGCCAGCACCAGCGCGATGGCGAGCACCTGCCCGCGCATCCGCCACAGATCGCGCAGTAGCTTGCGATCGAGCGCGCTCACCAGCGGATGTCCCCGGCCGCCACCGGCGCCTCATTGACGTCGATCCGGGCGATCCGCCCATCCAGAAAGTGGAAGACGCGGTCCGCCGTGGCCGCGATGCCGACATTGTGCGTGATGATGACGACGGTGGTGCCAAGCTCGTGATGCGCGCGCTCCAGCGCCTGCAGCACGCGCGTTCCGGTGGCGCTGTCCAGGGCCCCGGTCGGCTCATCGCACAGCAGCACG
>JAFKLU010000358.1 GCA_017304105.1 Sphingomonadales bacterium | reverse complement strand
GTCGAGACACATATGGGTCCGCCTCAACGTGTCTCGACTTCGCTCGACACGAACGGGAAGGGCCTGCTTCAATCTAATTAAAACAAAACCTTGCCACAGGACGGATCAAGACAACCCTTCGGTCCCGCCGTTGCGAGCACACTACCTCCCCCAAAAACGTCATGCTGAACTTGTTTCAGCATCCATCGCGCCTTGAAGCTCGGTCCTCGCAGCGAAGTGGATACTAAAACAAGTTCAGTAACAGGATTCGGCAGTAAGCCCGCCTGATCGATGTCCCGAAGCGCCCTCAGCGCCCCGCCCTGATCTGCAAGGCGGCGATCATGCGCTGGTCCTCGGTTTCCAGGAGATTTTCCAGCACTCGCCAGAAGCCCGTCACCGATCCCTGTCCCGCCATGGAATAGGCCGCGGCCATGCGCTCGCGCATCGCTTCAAACAGCGCATTCTCGATGGCCTCGCCCGCGGCGGTGAGGCGCAGCAGCCGCTGCCTCTTGTCCCGCACACCCGCGATCATCTGGACGAGGCCGCGCTCGCCAAGCTCGTCGAGCACGCGGCCGAGCGACTGCTTGGTGATGCCGAGCAGCTCGATGAGTTCCGAGACGCTCATCTCGGGCCGCCGTGCGATGAAATAGAGCGCCCGCTGATGCGCTCGCCCAAGGCCATGCGCGGCCAGCACCGGGGCCATCACCTGCGCGAGCGCTGCATGGCCGAACTGGAGCAACTCGATCCCCCGCCTGATTTCCTCCTCGCGCAGGAACAGCGGCGATGCAGCGGGACTGGGAGCGGAACTGGCCATGTCCACACTCTAACGCATACGCAACCCGCTGAAAATCCGCGAACGCACCCGGCCGCCCTCGGGAGATGCACAGCGGCTTGGCTTTTGCCGCCACAACGCTATATGACGCGCCTCTCGGCGCTGCGGCGCCACGATGCTGGGGCGTAGCCAAGCGGTAAGGCAGCGGTTTTTGGTACCGCCATGCGGAGGTTCGAATCCTCCCGCCCCAGCCAACACTTTCCTCGAAATCGGAACTGGCGGAAATCGAGCTTCCGGCCTGGCGAAAGTCTGGCCGGGCCGACGCGGTATCGGGTCACCGTGCCCAGCGCCCGTCAAGAGGATGGAGAAGCGTGGCATCATCATTCATGCCGGCCTTGTTCTCCACCCCAGTTCTTCCACAATGTGCCCAGATTGACTCTGCCTTTAGAAAAGTCATAAAATAAAGCAGTATGTTACTTTGATCCCTGCGACGCCGACGACGGCTATGTAAATCGATATTGAGACATTGGTGATCGTCAGCTATTCATCGCGCCGAGCAATCACCATAGGTACCGCGCTGCTGATTTCGTTTCCCTCAACTAGCCGATCCCTCTCTTGATGGACATCGCGTGGCTGGGACGAGACGGGGCCGAACGGGAACCGGCCGGCGAGGCAAGTCGCTCCAGGAGGTCACAGACCTTTCACTCCGGCTTCTCATCGTGGCGGTGGCAGCAGGCAGACGTCGCAAAAAGTCTTTGGAAAACAGATTGTGAGGCAGCGTGACATTCTTATTCAGGCGCGCTCTTAATCGTCTCTCGCCAACCACCCTTAAAGCCGCAGCGGTATCATCTAGAATTGTCTCGCCGGCGCTGGAAATAGGTGATCGCCCGTCAATCCATGTACCGGGCGAGTTCGATGCGATCATCAATGTGGTAAATGGCGACCGCGAACTGGAATGGAAACGCATAAGCGGCGCTGTTCGCTCACACCTCCCCACTATTGAATATGTCCTTGAAAAAGTGCGGATCAAGGACAGTTATCTGGCATCCGGCCGCTTCGTCCAACATTTTCGGACGCGCATGCCGCCTGACGCCGGCACCATCGGGCCGCGCGTGTTCGATCAAGCTATTCTGTCTAGCAACAGTCTATCCGGCCTCGAATTTGGTCATTGGGTGCGGGACTCGCTGGTCGCGGAAATGCACGGCCTTAACGAGCAAATCCCTGCAGTGGGAAACGCGCGGGGAGCATGGCCGCATGAGCCGGACTTTAGGCGTCTGAGCGGTCTGATGTGCCAATATGTTCAGGATTGCAGAATCGGGCGCCTCGTGGTCCTGGATGATCGAGGGCATAACGCTTATTGGCGCGGCCGTTTCCTCGCATTGCGTGATAGGTTGCGGGCAAGTGTGTCAGGTCTCCCTGGGAAATCCGCCGGTCCCCTCATTCTTCTGGGCCGGGGTGCGGGTGGACGAATTAGAGAGCCCAGCAACATGCCAGCGATCCAAGTTCTGCTGGAGGCACTGGGTTTTAAGACCGTTGTCCCGACGGACCTTTCGCTGTCCGAGATCGGCGTCATGCTTCGAGACGCGCGAATTGTGGTGAGCGCTGAAGGCTCGCATCTTAATCATTTGCATTTCTTCGCTCCGGCAGGAACGGCTCTAATACTCCTGCAGGATCCTCGGCGCTTCTACGCCTATCATAAAGGATTGGTCGATTTTTATGATGGCGTGTTCGGCTTTGTCGTCGGACGCCCGGATCCCGAAGCGCCAGAGCTTTTTACGATCAATGCAGATACGCTGGAGCGGACGCTCGATTTGGTCGAAGCGGCCTTGACGACGCGTAGCTGACTCGAGCGCACCGCTGCATTCATCGGATAACATCGTGGCTCGGTGATCCCAGGGCGCAGCGAATGCAAAGCACGCGTGCTGGTCGCAGTCCGAGGCTTGAGCTTGAAGCATATGCTCCTCAAATCCTTGACTGACCCTGTCCCGTAAAATGTAACCGTTTGGAGTGGGAGGTTTCTGGCAAGATCGAAGCTGATTGGAGCTGGAGATTTTGCATGAAGAAGTCGAAGTTCACGGGCGAGCAGATCGCCTTTGCGTTGCGTCAGGCGGAGGTCGGGACGGCGGTTGCCGAGGTCTGCCGGAAGATGGGCGTGTCGGAGGCGACCTTCTATCGTTGGAAGCAGCTTTACGGCGGACTGGGGCCATTGGAGCTGCGCAAGATGCGGCAGCTTGAGGAGGAGAACCAGAAGCTGAAACGGCTTGTTGCCGACCTGTCCCTGGACAAAGCGATGCTCCAGGAGGTTCTGGCAAAAAAAGTTTAGCGCCTGGCCGGCGTCGGGAGATCATCCACTGGGTTCAGGATCGCTTTGGCGTGAGTGAGCGCCGGGGCTGCTCAGCCTTGCGGTTCGATCGACGTGTGCACCGCTATCGTTCGGTGCGTCCCGACCAGGCGCCACTTCGCCAACGGATCAAGGAGATCGCGCAGACGCGCATTCGCTACGGCTATCGCCGTATCCACGTGCTGCTGCGTCGGGAAGGCTGGCCCATCAATGTGAAGCGGGTCCGGCGGCTCTATCGCATGGAAGGCCTTAACTTGCGGGCCAAGCGGCCTCGCCGACACGTGATGGCGGCCCGGCGCGTGGAGCGGCCACTGGCGTCCGGCCCGAACGAGATCTGGGCGATGGATTTCGTGTCCGACGCCCTGTTCAATGGGAAGCGCTTCCGGGCGTTGGGCGAGCAGGTGGTCGCTGTGATGGATCGGCTGCTGTTCGAACGCAGCAAGCCGCCCGACAAGATCAGGGTAGACAATGGCCCGGAGTTCATCTCCCGGGCACTCGATCATTGGGCCTATATCAACCGGGTCACGCTCGACTTCTCCCGACCCGGTAAGCCGACCGACAATGCCTTCGTCGAATCCTTCAATGGACGTCTGCGGGATGAGTGCCTCAACACCCATTGGTTCTTGTCTTTGGACGACGCCAGGGCCAAGATCGAGGCGTGGCGGACGGACTTCAACGAGAGCCGGCCTCACACGTCCCTGGGGTTCAGGACACCGGCCGAATTTGCTTCATCGGCCGGGGTTAACCCCGGCCGATGAAGTGCCAGATCTCTCTTTCTCGCCGGATACATTCCGGGGACAGGGTCAAGAAGGAGCCGGACTCTACCTCTGACCGGTACAAGCAGGGGAGAACGTCACACGCGCCGGCGCCTTCATGGCCTCATAGGTAATGGCGCAGCTGATGCCGGGCAGATCCCTCTTCGCCCACCCCCTGCTCTCGGACAATTATCGGAATCTGCCCCGCAGGCGGGCGCCGATAAAGCCACCCGCACACGCCTTGCAGGTAACTTCGCGCGGCAACCGCCAGCGAAGAGGATGTCGGTCCTCTCACGCTGGCGGTGCCAGTTATTCCATCAGAACATCGGGCGACCGCAATTATACTTGGGCAGAGCACCCGTCCCGAACCCGACCTGGCCGTAGTAACGAACATCGTCTTGCGCCAGCGAGTTCAGATATTCTTCGATGTTGGGGTAGCCGTCGCCGTCGACATCGGCGTTCGCGTCCCACACATTGGGGTTGGTGTTGCGGAAGCGACGCTCCCACTCGTCGGGCATGCCGTCATTGTCGCTGTCCAGCTTGGCGGAGCCTTGCTTGAGCTGGGCCCAGCCGCCCGCCTCGGCGACCGTGGATGGCCACGCCGTGTCGAACAGATAGGGCGCGGCGTCGCAGGTGCGGACATCCTCGATATACATGGCATCGACATTATCCCGGCAGGCGCCGTCCCGGCACAGATTGGCGCCCGCGAACGTCAGCACGTCCCGCATGGCCTGCTCCGCGTTCGTGACGTCGCGCGCGAGGAAGGATGGCGCGCTCTGGCCCGGCATCAGGGCGTAGCGGCTGTCGTTGACGACACCCAGGCCGAGGATCGAGCAATTGCGAGCGCCCAGGGCGCTCAGGCCGCAGACCTGGCTGGGATCGACATGATCGATGAAGCCGGCGACCTTGCTGGCCGGATCGGTGATTGTCTGGCCGAACAGACCGGCAATGCGGTTGCGCGGCGTGACGTTGCCCGACGAATAGATGTCGAAGCCGAAGGGCAGTGACGAGCCGGGGGTGTAGATCGCGATCAGATAATTGCCGTCCTTGGCGTTGTATTTCGGACCGCGCAGATAGGTGTTGCCGACGTAATTTGCATAGACGCTGGCGAACTGGTTGGAGACCAGGCCCGCTTCGGAGATGAAATTATACAGCACGTTGTTGACGATATCGGCCTGGCCGGTGTTGCCCGCCGTTGCCGGATTGGTGCCCACCGAAATGTTGATACCGCGCTGCTCGCCATGCTGCGAGAGATTATGGGCGATCGTCACGCGCGAGGAGGGCTTCAGGAAGAAGGTCTTGCAGTGCAGCGAGGACGTGTGCCCGGCGTTGCGGCAGATATTCGGCCCGATGATCGACCATTGCACCGTGCAGTTGGTGCAGGCCATGTCGAGGCTCTCGTCCGTGCCGAACATGGTCGAGACATGGTCGAGGATCTGGTTGTTGGTGCCAGACATGCGGATCGGGTCGCCATTTTGCGACGGGCGGCCGACATGCGGGCCAGTGCGCGCGCGGATATGGCGCAGGATCATGTCGTTGCCACCGCGGCGCGTATCGATGAGCGAGTCCACCGGGTCATAATTGGCGCCCAGCCGGAATTCGATGCCGCCCGGAGAGGTCTGCCCGGCAATGTAGATCTTCGGTATCTGGATGAAGGCCGAGGACTGCATGACGATCGCGCCCGACACATCGAACACGCAATAGCGCGGCCGGCCCGCCGGGATGCTGTAGGGCGTGTTGACCGCAAGGGCCAGGGCGCACTCGCGATAGCTGATCTTGCCGTCATTCGGGTCGGCCACATCCTCAAGCGTGTTGATCTTGTAGACCACCGCATTGGGGGCGCGCACGCTGGTATTCTTGCCAAAGCCCGTCGCGGTGGGGAAGGCCAGCGGGTGCATCGAGCGATCCGGGATGCTGCCGTCGTCCGGATTGCTGAAGGACGCCGTGTTGCCGCCGCCGCTCGGAATGGGGGCGGGCGTTGGCGTCGGCGTCGGGGTGGAGGTCGGCGTTGGCGTGGGTGCCGGCGCCGTGCCCGAAACCGTGACCGTGACCGACCTCAGGGCCGCGCTGCCATCGAGCGCGACGCACCTGACGTCATAGGTCGTCGTCGCGGTCGGCGTCACGATGGCCGAGCCGGACAGCTTCAGCATGACCGGAAAACCGGCGCCTCTGCCTTTGCAGACGCTCGCTCCCGAGGAGGTCCAGCTGACGATGCTGCTCTGGCCGGGGGCGACGGCCTGTGGCGTCGCCGTGAGCTCGAGCGATACGCTGGAAGTGGGAATGGTGACCGTGGCGGCGATGAGCCCTACGGGAAGAAGAGCGAGCAGTGCTATGGTCAGGACCCATTGATGTGATTGTGTTGATGTGATTCAGGCTCCGCGAGGAGACTGAATTTGAGTGACCTGTATTGGCTGACGGACGAACAGATGGCCCGGCTCGAGCCGTATTTTCCGAAGAGCCATGGCAAGCCCCGGGTTGACCATCGTCGGGTGTTGAGCGGGATCATCTTCGTGAACCGCAACGGGCTGCGCTGGCGGGATGCGCCGAAAGACTATGGCCCTCACAAGACGCTGTATAACCGCTGGAAGCGGTGGAGCGATAAAGGCGTCTTCCTTCGGATGATGGAAGGGCTGGCAGCGCCCCAGACCTCCGAACGCAAGACGGTGATGATCGACGCGACCTATCTCAAGGCACACCGCACGGCTTCCAGCCTGCGGGTAAAAAAGGGGATGCGGGACGTCTGATCGGGCGCACGAAAGGCGGCATGAACACAAGCTTCATGCCGTCACCGATGCAAACGGTCGCCCGCTCAGCTTCTTCATGACCGCAGGCCAGGTTAGCGATTATATCGGTGCCGCTGCCCTGCTCGACGAGCTTCCCAAGGCACAATGGTTGCTGGCCGACCCGGGCTACGACGCCGACTGGTTCCGTGACGCCTTGCAGGAAAAGGGCATCACCCCCTGCATCCCGGGCCGCAAATCCCGGAACAAGGCCGTCAAATACGACAAACGTCGCTACAAGCGCCGCAACCGTATCGAGATCATGTTCGGCCGCCTGAAGGACTGGCGGCGGGTCGCCACGCGCTACGACAGGTGCCCAACCGCCTTCCTCTCAGCCATCGCCCTCGCTGCCACCGTCATCTTCTGGCTCTGATCAGTGAGTCCTGACCCTAGAGCGCGCTTGCGATGCGGGCAATTGCGCAAATGGGCTCCGCGACCTCCCTTGATCGGGATCCAACCAGTGCCTGCTTTCGGAGGGCGCGAACTGCTTCAACATATGAGGCCCCCGATACCGGTCATAGAAAATTTTGGCCCGCCCGGCGGATCGCGCGCGGGCCGTGCATCTATCTCCCCATAGGAGTGCCCAGCAGACAAGCGGGCGAAAAATGGGGAGGATGACGTGCGCATCTCATCGAACAGGGCGATTCTCATTTGCGGGACGGCGATCGGCGCATTGATGCTGCCGGGCGCGACCCTCGCGCAAACGCAGGCCGCGCCGGCCGCCGAGGAAACGGGGGAAATCCTCGTCACCGGCTCGCGCATCAAGAAGGACGGCTTCGATTCGCCGGTGCCCGTCACGGTGGTGGGCACCGAGCTCATCCAGAATCTGGGCCAGACCAATGCCTCCGAGGCGATCCGCCTCATCCCGCAGAACATCCCGTCGCAGTCTGACGCGACCTCGGGCACCAGCACCTCGGCCAATGTCGGCTCCCAATTCGCGAACCTGCGCGGCCTCAATCCGACCAACGGCACCCGCACGCTCACGCTCGTGAACACGCGGCGCTTCATCCCGACGTCGGATGGCGGACAGGTCGACCTCAATCTCGTCCCCTCGATCCTGATCGGGCGGGTGGAGACGGTGACCGGCGGCGCATCGGCGGCTTACGGCTCCGATGCCGTCGCGGGTGTCGTCAACATCATCCTCGATGACAATCTGACCGGCTTCAAGGCGCAGGCCGATTTCGGCCAGACCGGTCGCGGCGACGGCAAGTCCTATCATGCCGCGGCGGCCTATGGCCTCAAATTCGGCGGTGGACGCGGCCACATCATGATCGGCGGCGAATATCAGCGCAACAAGGGCATCGAGCAGTGCGCCGATACGCGCGAATGGTGCGCGGAAAGCTGGGGCACGGTCCTGAACTCAGGCGCCATCCGGGCGGACTACAACCGTGCCGACCGCACCACGCTCAACCAGAACCAGGCCGGCCGATCGAACGCGAACAACACGGTCGGCTACAATGTCGCCGGCTCGGCGGGTGCCGGTCTGCCCAATTACCTTGTCGGCCGGCATATCGGTCTGGTCTACAACTCGCCTTATGGCGCGATCCGCAACTTCTACACGGCGGGCTCCTCCACCGGCAATTTCTACAGCCTCATCTATCCCGAGGTAAATCCGCCGACGGCCTTGATCGACAAGGTCTTCACACCGGACGGCAAGTCGCTCCTCGATTATGATCCGGGAACCTTCGGGCCGAAGCTGGTCGGCGGCGTGGCGCTGGGCGGCGACAATGACTCCGCCTATCGCGACCAGTATATCCAGACGCCGCTCAAGCGCTATTCGCTCTACATGACGGGTTCGTACGAACTGACCGACACGCTGAAGGTCTCGACCGAACTCTCCTATGCGGACCGCAGCGCGAACAGCCGGTCGATCACGGCGGCGACACGCTCGACCATGTCGATCCGGGCTGACAACGCCTTCCTGCCCGCCGCGGTGGCGGCGATCATGAACGCGCCGCAGGCGCCCGGCTCCTCGCCTTATCCAATCGCGCCCTATTCCTTCAGCCTCGGCAAGGACCCGGACGACGAGCTCGACAATGAACTCACCGTCGATGCGCAGGCGTTTCGCGGCGTGCTTGGCCTCAGCGGCTCGCTGTTCGGCGACTGGACCTGGGACGCTTATTATCAGTACGGCGAGAACAAGCGCTTCTCGACCGTGCGCTACTCGCGCCACAACGATGCCTTCTTCCTGGCGATCGACGCGGTCCGGTCGAACCCGGCCGATCCCAACAGCGCGATCATCTGCCGTCCGCTCAACGAGGCGACGATCGCGGCGGGCCTCTCGTCCGGACGGTTCAGCCAGGATTATGTAGCGGGATTGAGGGCGCTCTCGGCTGCCTGTAAGCCGCTCAACCTGTTCGGTCAGGGCAATATGGACCCGGCCGCGGTGGCCTTCGCCTGGCGGCCCCAGGTGGAGGACTTCAAGTTCACCCAGCATGTGCTGGCCGGCAGCGTGCAGGGAACGTTGCTCCAGGGCTGGGCCGGGCCGATCAGCGCGGCTGCGGGCATCGATTATCGCAACGAGAAGGGCGACGTCACCCATGGCGGCGTCAATCCCAATGATTATGCCTTCTCCTTCGGTCTCGATTATGCCGGCAAGATCCGCGTGATCGAGGGCTTCTTCGAGACGAACGTGCCGGTGTTCCGCGATTCCGCGCTGGGCGACATGTTCGAACTGAATGGCGCCATCCGCTACACGAAGAACAAGAGCACGGACACGCTGCTCAACCAGTCGCGCTCGATCAACGCGACCAGCTGGAAGATCGGCGGCATCTACGACGTGACGAGCGGCCTGCGCCTGCGCGCCACCCAGTCGCGCGACATCCGTGCGGCGGGCTTCCGCGAGTTGTTCCAGAAGACCGCGCCGACCGACCCCACCACGGCGCAGGGGCGCGTTCAGAACGCCAACCGGATCGATCCTTCCAAGGGCGGCGCCGTGGGCGCCGACCAGGCGGACTCGACGCCGATCTATACCGGCGGCAATTTCACGCTGCGTCCGGAAAATGCCGACACCACCACCGTGGGTGCCGTCCTCACGCCCACCTTCATTCCGGGCTTCCGGGTCTCGCTCGACTGGTATCAGATCAAGCTCAAGGACGCGATCCTCAACCTGACCGGGCAGGCCGTCGTCAACAATTGCCTGCAGTTCAACCTGCTGTGCGAGCGCGTCACCTTCGCCTCGCCGATCGACATCACGCGGGTCGATGCGGGGCAGGCGAATGTCGGCGGCATCACGCTGCGCGGCTTCGATTTCGAGGCGTCCTACCGGCTTCCGCTTCAGGATCTCTCGGCCTCGCTGCCGGGCGCCCTCGATCTGCGCTTCCTGCTCAACCACCAATATGATTTCGTGATCAAGCAGGGCCCTTCGGCCATCGCCAAAAACTATGCGGGCCAGTCAGGCCCCTCGACTTCCGCCGACTTCTACCCGACGCCCAAGTGGATGTGGAACGCACTGGTCAGCTACTCGACCGACCGGTTCAACAGCACCCTGTCGATCCGCCACATCGGCAAGGGCATATTGAACGCAGACCGGATCGGGCCGGAGGATGCGGGCTACTCGCCGTCACTGCCGAACAGCATCACGACCAACCGCGTGAAGGGCGCCACCTATTTCAACATCGCCATGTCGTACAAGATCCCGGTTGGGTCGACGGACGACCAGAATGTCGAAGTGTTCGGGGCGATCGAGAATCTGTTCGACAAGAAGCCGCCGGTCGCGCCCAGCGCCGATCCGATCAACCCGGCTCCCTATCCCACCAACCCGGTCTATTTCGACACGTTCGGCATGCGCTGGAAAGCCGGCCTGCGCGTGGCATTCTGATAGGACGGGTCCGGGCCCTGCCATATGGTGGGGCCCGGCCCATGATCTGCATTTCTGGAGGGGAAAGTCATGACGAGTCGCGATCCGAGCCGCCGAGATCTCCTTGCCGGTGGCGCTTTTGCGGGCGCCGCCGCACTCGTCGGCGCCGCCGGTCCCGTTGCGGCGCAAACGTCGGCGAAGCCGGTCCCGAAGCTTCCGCCGGCCGATCCGAACCCCTTCACCGTGCCGCCTCCGCCGCCAGCGATGACGGCGCCCTCGGGCATCGCCAAGCTGGACGGAGTCAATATCTGGTACTGGGACACCGGCGGCCCCGGCGAGGTGGTCGTCCTGCAGCATGCCATGACGGGCAGCGGCCATGTCTGGGGCTATCAGCAGCAGGCTTTCCGCGATGCGGGCTATCGCGTGATCGGCTATTCGCGGCGCAGCTATCGCGAGACGACCTCGCCAGATCCCGGCGGCGGCAACGCAGTCGAGGACATGCGGATGCTGATGGATCACCTCAAGGTCGACAAATGCCATGTGATCGGCACGGCCGGGGGCGGGCTGCTTGCGGCAGGCTGGGCGCTCCATCATCCCAAGCGCACGCGCACGATCACGATCGCCCATTCGGTCGTTCTGCTTGGCGCGCCGGAGCTTACGCCCTATTTCACGACATGGGGCCAGCCCTGGCAGGCGAACGTGCCCCATGATTATAACGAACTGAGCCCCTCCTACCGTGCGCTCGCCAAGGAAGGATGGGCGCTGTGGAAGGAGCTGGCCCACAAGGCGCGCGTGCAGCAGCAGGGCCTGCCCTCCCAGCCATATGGCGGGCCGAACAGCATGGCGGACCTCGCCAAAATCAGCGCGCCGACCCTGCTCATTTATGGCGATGCCGATCCGGGTTCGACCCCGCCGCTCGGCCGCCTGTTCAACAGGACGATCCCGGACAGCGAGTTCGTCATGTTCACCGAGTGCGGCCATTCGGGCTATTGGGAGCGGCCGGACATGTTCAACGCAGTGGTGCTGGACTTCATGAAGCGCCGCACCACGGCCTGATCGTCGCTGTTGAGCCTCGACCTTGTTTCTGGATAGTCAGCGCCGCCGGCCGATGCCGAGTCGGCGCAGGAGAGGCTGAAAGCCCATGAAGAAGCTCATCAACAATCCCGTGCGCGTCGTCGACGAACTGGTCGAAGGGCTCGCGCTCTCGGACGAGCGGCTGATGCTGCTGCCGGACGAGACCGTGGTCATCCGCGCCGATCATGAGGCGCTGCGGCAGGCGGGCAAGGTTGCGCTGCTCTCCGGCGGAGGCTCGGGCCACGAGCCGGCGCATGCGGGCTATGTCGGCCCCGGCATGCTGACGGCGGCGGTGGCGGGTGCGGTGTTCACCTCGCCCAGCGTGGACGCGGTGCTCAAGGCGATCCTCACCATTGGCGGCCCGGCGGGCGTGCTGCTGATCGTGAAGAACTATACCGGCGATAAGCTCAATTTCGGCCTTGCCGCCGAGTTTGCGCGCGCGCGGGGGATACCGGTCGAGATGGTCGTCGTCGGCGATGACGTGGCGCTGGGCGACGGGGCCGAGGGCGTGGGGCGGCGCGGCATTGCGGGCACGGTGCTGGTGCACAAGATCGCCGGCGCGGCCGCCGAGGCGGGCCTCAGCCTCGCGCAGGTGCGCGACGAGGCGCAGGCGGCGGCCGACAACCTCGCCAGCATGGGGCTGAGCCTGACGCCCTGCATCGTGCCGGCGGCGGGCAAGCCGGGCTTCGAGCTGGGCGAGGACGAGGTGGAGTTCGGCCTAGGCATCCATGGCGAGAGCGGTGTGCACCGGGGCAGGATCGCGCCGGTCGACGAGATGCTGGCGGAGTTGCTCGACCGCATCGTCCGCTATGGCGGCTATGCGAAGGGCGAAAAGGTGGCGCTGCTGGTCAATGGTCTGGGCGGAACGCCCGCGCTCGAACTGGCGATCGTGACCCGCTATGCGCTGCGCCGCCTCGGCGAGCTCGGGATGGATGTGCGCGCCTCGCTGAGCGGCACGTTCCTGAGCGCGCTGGAGATGGCCGGCTGCTCGCTCTCGCTGCTGCGCCTTGACGAGACCCGCGCCGAGCGGCTGCTCGCCCCGAGCGCGGCGCCGGCCTGGAGCCAGCCGACCGTGCCGGTGCGCGAGGTGAAGAGGGCCGCGCCGATTGATCTCGGTATCGATGACGCGGTCTCCGGCCCGGCCTGGGAAGATGGCGGCAATGAAACGGCCTTCGGCAATGCCATCCGCGCCGTGATCGCGGCTCTGCGCGCGGCCGAGCCGGAGCTGACCCGCCTCGACAGCGCGGTCGGCGATGGGGATCTCGGCATCAGCATGTCGCGCGGCGCGGATAGCATCGAGGCGGCCTTTGATACGCTCGATCTGCAGCACCCGGCGCGCGCGCTCGCGCAGATTTCCGCCCTGCTGCGGCGCTGGCTGGGCGGCACGTCCGGGCCGCTCTACGCCATGTTCGTGCTGCGCGCGGCGACGGCCCTCGCGCATGAGGCGAGCGTCGACGATCCCGCCGTCTGGGGCCGCGCGCTGAAGGCCGGCTGCGATGGCATGATGGCGCTCGGTGGCGCGGCGCCGGGCGAGCGCACCATGCTCGATGCGCTCGTGCCCGCTGCCGACGCCTTCGCCGCGACGCAGGGGAACGCCGCCACGCGGATCGCCGCGATGCACGAGGCGGCGCTTGCCGGTGCGGAAGCGACGCGCACCATGCAGCCTCGGCGCGGCCGATCCAGCTATCTGGGCGACCGCACCAGCGGCCATCCCGATCCGGGTGCCGTCGCGGTGACGATCTGGATGGCCGCTCTCAGGGGCTGAGGATGCCCACCGTGCGTTCGTCGCGGCCATTCAGTTTCGTTCTCTGACACTGCGTTTCGTTCGTTGACTCGGCTCGGCCGGCTGGATACTTATCATGTTATGTTTTGAGGTGCAGCTCCCTCGAAACCGGACGTGAAGGTGCGGCGGGGCGATCGACCCCGGCACGCGCAGTTGGAGAGGGCGAGAGTTTGACCGCAAGCAATGGCACCGTGGCGATCGACGGCGGTTCCGACCTGGGCATGGCGCGGGAGGGCGCGCCCACCGCCGCACCGGCGCCGAGCTATGTCAACTGGTACACGGTCTGGATGACGTCGCTGGTCGCGGTCATGTCTCAGGTGGATCGCGGCATTCTCGCCCTGTTCGTCCAGCCGATGAAGCGCGACCTGCATCTCACCGATACGCAGATCAGCATCCTGCTCGGTTTCGCCTTCACCTTCTTCTATGTGGTGGGCGGCCCGCCGCTCTCCCGCATGGCCGATGGCGGAGTGCGCAAGAGCGTGATCGCCGGCTGCCTGGCCGTGTGGAGCCTCGCCACGACCTTCTGCGGCATCGCGCAGAATTTCTGGTCCTTCTTCATTGCCCGCGCCGTGATCGGCGGCACTGAATCCGGTTGTGGCCCGGCCTCGCTCTCGATGATCGCCGACGCCGTGCCCAAGGATAAGCTGCCGCGAGCCTATGCGCTCTACAATAGCGGCTTCGTGGGCGGCAGCGCCCTCTCGCTGGTGATCGGCGGTGTGCTGATCGGCCTGCTCGCCGACGTGAAGCCCATTTCGCTCGGCAGCTTCGGAGTGATCTACAATTGGCAGATCGTGTTCATGATCATCGGTCTGCCGGGCCTGCTGATCGCGGCGCTGGTGATGCTGACGGTCAAGGAGCCGCCGCGCAAGGGCGGCCGGCGGCCGGGGGGCTATCCGCTCAAGGAAGTGGTCGGCTTCGTGGTCAGCCAGCGCCGCCTGCACCTGCCGCTGCTGGTCGGACTGCTCGCGATGAACTTCCAGCTTTACGGCCTCGCCGCCTGGATGCCGGCCTTTTACGAGCGGACCTATGGCTGGGGGCCGGCCGTCTCCGGACCGTTGCTCGGCATGGTCGGGCTGGTGAGCGCAATGGCCGGTCTGTTCCTTGGTGCGCGGCTCGCCGAGATGCTGGGCAAGCGCCATGATGATGCCAATATGCGCGTCGTGTTCATCGCGCAGGCGCTGGGCATTCCGTTCGGCATCCTCGCGCCCCTCATGCCCGATCCGTGGCTGGCGCTGGCCTGCGGCGCGGTCGGCGGGCTGGTCGCGGCGATGGGCGGGCCGGCCTATAATGCGGTGCTCAACATCTCGACGCCCAATGAGATGCGAAGCCAGATCAATGCCATGTACTTCATCATCATGAACGCCATTGCGGGCTCGCTGGGGCCGACGCTGGTGGCGCTCGCGACGGACTATATCGCCCATAGCGAGGCGGACCTGCGCTACGTGATGGTCGGCTTCCGCGTGTTGCTGGGGCCGATCGGCGTGCTGCTGCTGTGGCGGGCGATCGCCCCATACGGACGGGTGTACCGCGAGCGGATCGCGGAGAATAGCTGACGGCCGGAGCGCCGTCGCCTGAACGCAACAGCGGCCCCGCGCCGCCAAATTACGAGGATTGCTGCCATGGCCACCCAACTCGAACCCGCCGTCGATCAGGAGCTGGAGGACCGCATCTCGCGGCTGCTGGTGGGCGCCGTCGACCTGCATTGCCACTCCGGCCCCTCGGTGATGGCGCGCGACATCAACCATATCGAGGCGATCGAGGAGATCGCGGCCGCCGGCTTTCGCGGCATGCTCATCAAGGACCATTATTATTCGGCGACCCCGGTCACCGAACTGCTGAAGCAGACTCACGGCCATCTCGGCGTGGACCTCTATTCCGGCGTGCCGCTCAACAATGCCAATGGCGGCTTCAACAAGCACGCGATCGACGCGGGCTGTGCGCTCGGCGCCAATCTGGTGTGGATGCCGACCTTCTCGTCGAAGAACCACATCGATTCCCCTTACGGCATCCGGGCCAACTTCCCCCACACGATCAAGAAGATGATCCCGTTCGAGCCGCTGACCCCGCTCGACGAGAACGGCAACATCAAGGACGAGGTGAAGGAATGCCTAGATCTGGTGGCGCAGTGGGACGTCATCCTCTCGGGCGGCCACATGCATGTCTCGGAGATCTTCGCGGTGTTCGAGGAAGCGAAGAAGCGGGGCGTCAACAAGCTGCTGGTCAATCACCCGACCTTCATCGTCGAGGCGACGCATGCCGATATTGCCGAGCTGGTCCGGCGGTTCGACGCCTATATCGAGCACTCGCTATGCATGTATATCGAGCTGACCCGGCGCCCGCAGCCCTTCTATCCGCCCGAGGAGCTGGACGCGCTCATCAAGGCGGGCACGGTCGACCGCACGATTCTGGCTTCCGACATGGGGCAGAAGAATAACGACCATCCGGTCTACGGCTTCCGTCAGGTCGTCAAGGAATGCATCCAGCTCGGCTATTCGGACGAGGACATCAGGAAGATGATCTCGGGCAATCCGCTGCGGCTGCTGGGGATCGAGGAATAGGTCCGATTTCAAAGCGTCATGCTGAACTTGTTTCAGCATGACGCCAAATGAGGGCGAGGCAAAACACCCCGCCCCACGGGAGAGGGGCAAGAACGCTCGTGACTGACAGCGCCGCAAGCATCGCGCCTGAGGCCGCCCTGGCCGCTCCCGCGGCGGAAAGCGCCAGCAAGGCGGGCTGGTACACGGTGGTCGTCACCGCGATCGTCGTGATGCTCGCGCAGATCGATCGCAGCGTCATTTCGCTGATGGTGCAACCCATGAAGCGCGACCTGGGGCTGAGCGACACGCAGGTGAGCCTCATCATCGGCCTTGCCTTCACCTTCTTCTACGTGATCGTCGGACCGCCGGTCTCGCGCTTTGCTGATCGGGGCTTCCGCAAGGCGGTGGTGGCGACGAGTCTCGCGGTCTGGAGCTGCGCGACGGCGCTTTGCGGCCTGGCACAGAATTTCTGGCAACTCGCGCTCGGCCGGGCGGTGATCGGCGGCGCGGAGAGTGCGAGCAGCCCGGCCTCGCTCTCGATGATCGCGGACGTCATCCCGCGCGAGAAGCTGCCGCGCGCCTATGCCATCTACAATGCCGGCTTCACCGGTGGCGGGGCGCTGGCGCTGGTGCTGGGCGGCCTGCTGCTCGGGCTGTTCGCCGGCATGGAGCCGATAGAGGTGCCGGGCATTGGCGTGATCCGCAACTGGCAGCTCGTCTTCGTGGTGCTCGGTCTGCCGGGCATATTGGTGGCGCTGCTCATCGTGTTCACCGTGCCCGAGCCGCAGCGCAAGGGGCGGGCGCGACCCAAGGGCTATCCGCTGCGCGAAGTTATCGGCTCGCTCGCGCAGAACCGCGCCATGCACGTGCCGCTACTCGCGGGGGTGCTGCTGAATTCCATCCAGAGCTTCGGCGCCGCAGCGTGGATGCCCGCCTTCTACGAGCGGTCCTATGGCTGGGGACCGGCGGTGGTCGGTCCGCTGCTCGGCAGCATCAACCTCACAATGTCGCTCAGCGGCCTGTTCGCCGGCGCGATGTTCGCTGAGTGGCTCGGCAAGCGGCGGGATGATGCCAATCTGCGCGTCTTGTTTCTCGCCAATGCGCTGGCCGTGCCGTTCTCCGTGCTCCAGCCGCTGATGCCGACGCCGGGCCTCGCCATGACGATGGGCGCGCTCAGCGTCTTCATCGCGGTGATGGGCGGCGCTTCCTATAATAGTGCGATCCAGCTCGCGACGCCCAATGCCATGCGGGCGCAGGTGAACGCGCTTTATCTGTTCATGATCGCGGCGATCGGCGGCGCGCTGGGGCCTTTGCTCATCGCGCTGCTCACGGATTTCGTGGCCGGCAATGAGGCGCATCTGCGCTATGTGCTGGTGGGCTTCCGCGCGGTGCTGGCCCCGCTCGATGCCTTCCTCATCTGGCTGGCGATCCGCCCCTATGGCCGCGCCTATCGCCAGCGGATCGAAGAGGGGGAATGACGCTCCTCCCCGGCAGGGCGGGGCGGCGGAGCATGTCGAGGCAGGTGGCATATTCCGAGCGCGGGCTGCGCAGGAGCTTCCGCCGCGCCGGCCCGCTCGAACAGGTCCTCCACCTCGACCCGCGTGGCCGCGCCATCGTGGTGGGCTCCAGCGGGCTGATGACGCCATTGTCGCAGGCTGAGGAGCTTGCCGGTGTCGGCATTCAGCGGTGTGGTCGTGGAAAGACAGGTCATGCTGAAACAAGCGGCATGACGACATTTGACAAGAAGGCCGTGGCCGGTCGGTTCCGGCGATTTTGAATGCGATGCGGCTTCGGGATGCGCATTGCCCTGTCGGGATCGCGCTTGCCCGGACTGTCGCTGGCCCACTCCCTGGCCCCCTCCCGCAAGCGGGAGGGGGGAGGTGAGGCGCTACTCCCCCTTCATCAGCGTCTTGAAATGCCCGAGCTGGGCGGCCGCGCTCATGCGCATGAAGGCCTGGTCGTTGCCCGTCAGCATGACCGTGACGCCGAGATCCTTCATTGCCTTGGCATCGTCCGAATTGAGGCTGGGGCAGACCGCCGCCAGTGCCTTGCCATTGCGCAGCACGGCCTCGGCGGCGATCTTCACCGCCTCGTCGAGCGTCGGCTTGGGGCCCTTCACATTGCTTAGCGACAGGCCGAGGTCACCGCGCCCCAGGAAGAAGGCGTCGATGCCCTCGACCGCCGTGATCTCCTCGATATTGTCGATGGCGGCGGCATCCTCGATCATCGCGATCACGGTCGTCACGCCGTCGGCCCATTCATAATAGCCGTCGATGCCGCCCGGCCCCATCGCGCCGCCATAATCGCCGCCTCGGCTGATGCCCGAACCGCGCGTGCCGCCCTTGTAGCGCGACCAGGAAGCGACATCGCGCGCCTTCTGCGCCGTGTCGACATGCGGCACCATGATGCCGATCGCGCCATCGTCCAGCACTGAGAGGATGCTGGCGGCGTCCGGCCGCGAGACGCGCACGATCGCTGCCGTGCCATAGGCCTTGGCGCCCAGATAGGCGACGCCGAGCTGTTCGCGCGTCCAGGGCGAATGCTCCTCGTCCAGCATGACGAAATCATAGCCGATCTGGCCGAGAATCTCGGTCGGCTGCGGCACGGTGAACTTCATGAAGGTGCCGAGCACGGGCTCGCGCGCGGTCACCCGCTTGCGGAAGTCGCGCGGGTCCGGACGTGGGGAAGACGCCATGTCTGTCTGTCCTTTGGAAGAGAAGGGTGCATGCGTGAACGCTACACCGGATCGGGCGGGTTCCGCACCCATGGCGCGGAACCCGTTCTTGATGGATCAGGCGTCCGCCTTTTCCTTGACCGGCATCGAATAGCCTTCGGGCAGCGGATATTCGTCGTGGTTCTGGATCCAGCCTTCGAGCAGTGAGAAATCGAGGCGCGGCGGCGCGAAGATGTCCGCCATGCGATTGTTGGTCCGGTGCAGGCTCTCCGACGAGTGGATCACCCGCGCCGGGATGATCGTCGCCGAGGGCGCCTCGGTGATCGGGAATTCATCCGGCACCCACTCATTCTTGTCCAGCCCCCAGGGCCAGCGCATATTGTGGAGGAAGGAGCCGGCCATCACCAGCGAACACTGGTCGAAATCGGCGTGGCTGTGCGGCGACATCTTGGTGATGTCGCGCGGGCCGTTGCCCGGCGGCGGGAAGTTGAGCATGATGGTCGTGCAGCGCCAGATCGGCCCGAACTTGCCCGGCACGCGCTCCTTCCACAGATCATAGACGCGCAGCTTGAAGCCGTCGACCGGATCGGGCCAGCGCTGGAATTCGGGGATGTTGCGGTCGCGCGTCGCGTAGACGTCCTTGTTCGCGCACTTCTCGTTGAGGTCTTCCGACTGGGTGGAGAAGAGGCGCACCACGCGGCCGCCCTTGGGGAAGGTGACTGAGCTGTCGCCCGGCGGCACGATGATCACCTGATGGCCGGGACCGGTCTTCGTCTCGGGGCCGTTCACGCCGTGCTGGGCGCTCACTTCATAGGGCGTGTCCTCGTCGGCCACGACGATCATATATTCGTCGACCTGGCCCGTGCGCGAGAAGGTCGCTCCGGGCGCCGCCTCGATATAATTGACAAGCAGGTCCTGGCCGCGCGTGTACCATGCCTTGCCGTTCGCATCGTCGTCGACCGGCGTGTCCTTGTAGTAGAGGCCATAGCTTGCCGGCGTCGCGGAGCCGCCGCTATTGTTCTCGTCGCGGCTGTTCGTCACGAGCTTGGAACGGGGATCATCCTTGCCGTATGCCATATTTTCCTCTCCACTCAGTTGCGTTCAGGGTTGCGCCCCGAAAAGCATAACATGATAATTATAAATGCGGATTGGCCTTGTCAACGAACGAAACGTGGTTTCAATGCGCGAAACTGGCAGCCTCACCGTTGCAATCGCTGCGGGATTTTGCGTAATGCGTTAAATAATATCCGTCGGTCGCGGTCGCGCGAAGGCGGCAGGGAAGGATGGACCATGATTTCAGCGCGTATGAGAACCCTGGCGACCGCTCTGTCCGGTCTGGCTTGCATGGCCGGCTTTCACGGCGTCTCCATGGCGGCGGATGAGCCGCCGGTCACATGGGCACCCGCGCAGAGCTCGGTCGTGAATCCCTCCCGCAACATCGCGCTGGATGCCTGGGAATCCTACAAGGGCAAGCTCACGAAGCAATCGGTGGACCAGCATCTCGACGATCCTGTGCTCAAGGGCGCGATCGACATCCACGCCCATTTCGGGCCGGACAGCTATTCGCGGGGATGGGATGCGCTGGAGATCGCGAAGATGGCGAAGGCGCGCGGCATGCGCGGCCTGGTTCTCAAAAACCACTGGAGCGAGTCGGCAAGTACAGCCTATCTCGTGCGCAAATATGCCGATGTGCCCGGCCTGGAGGTGTTCGGCGGGCTTGCGCTGAACGCGACCGTGGGCGGCATCAATCCGCAGGCCGTGCGCTATTTCGTCGACGTGGAAGGCGGCAACGCGAAGGTCGTCTGGATGCCGAGCCACGATTCGGAGAAGGAGGTCACTTATCTCAAGGAGAAGCGGCCTTATGTGATCGTGTCGCGCAACGGTGTGCTGCTGCCTGAGGTGCTGGAAGTCCTCGACCTCATCGCCCAGCACAAGCTCACCTTGGCCACGGGGCATGTGAGCCCGGCCGAGATGCTCCAGATCGTGAGCGAGGCGAAGAAGCGCGGCATCGACCGGATCATCCTCACGCACACCGGCCTTGGCCCCATGTATACCGATCCCACGATCGAGCAGCTCCAGCAGGCGGTGGGAATGGGTGCCTATGCCGAGGTGGTGGCAGGAAGAGACGCTCAAGATGAGCCGCACCATCGGCCCGGCGGACTGCATCATATCGGGCGATGCGGGGCTGACCGGCACGTCGAGCCATCCCGACATGCTGGTGCGTGCCGCACGCGTGCTGCGCGAGGCGGGCTTCAGCGAGGCCGATCTCAACCTCATGTTCAAGGCCAATCCGGCGAAGGTGCTGGGCCTGCCCGTCTTGTAGGAGGCGAAGAGAGGCGAATCGCGCTTAAGGTTCACAAGTGAATGAACTTGCGAGCTGCCGCTCGGCCTTCGCTCGAAAATTGCCAGATAAATCATGAGGCGTCGTGTGACGTCTGCCGAGAAAGGTGGACAGTTCCGTCAATTCCGACATTATGCATGGGAAGCATTTGCTTGCATAATGGGAGGCTGAGGGTGGCGAGTCAGGGCAGGGGACGCGTGGCGATCACCCAGGGCAGGGGACGCGTGGCGATCACCGGTGGAACCCGGAAGCTCCCGCCGTTCGAGCAGTCGCTCGGCGCGGTGCTCCTCGGCGCGAAGGAATCGGTCATCGCGCCGCTGCGGACCATCCTTCGCGAGTATAATGTCACCGAGCCGCAATGGCGGGTGATGCGCGTGATCAACGATCGCGGCGCCACCGATGCGACGGGCCTTGCCGAAGTGAGCCTGTTGCGCGCGCCCAGCGTCACGCGCATCCTCAAGGAACTGGAGGAGCGCAAGCTCGTGATCCGCGAGCAGGACGCGAACGACCGGCGCCGCACGCTAGTCGCTTTGTCCCCGGAAGGGCGCGAGTTCGTGAAGATCACCTCACGCAACATGATGCACATCCTGCGCAAATATTCCGAGCGCTTCGGCGTGGATCGGCTTGAGCGGCTGGCTGACGAACTGCGGGCGCTCTCCGCCGCCATCAAGGGTATCGACTAGCGAAACGGCTTGCGTCGAGGTCCGATGAGTGGACTTCGACAAGAATCCCGGTTGCGACCCAATGCTTATCATGTTAAGTGCATAGGAGTGAGGCCCGAAGAGGACGAGAAGGTTGAGGATGGCGACGATCGAGGCGCCCGTGCGGCCTGAGCTGCGCGATGCAAGTGACGAACAGATCGACGATGCGGTCAAATATGCGGACCCGATGGTGCTCCGCGGCCTGCTGTATCAACTGACCGGCGATCCCGAGCTGAGGGACATGGCGGTGAAGCGCGTGGCGGTGGGGCGCATGGAGATCGTCTCTCCGGCGACCGATGACGACATAGCGAAGGTGCGGCGCAAGGCGGCCGATTTCCTGAAATCCTATCGAGATTCCGGCGCCGGCGAGATCGGCTACGGCCCGCCCGAGCGCCTGCCGGAGAGCTTCGCGCTCATCATCGGCCACCCGGTTGAGGAAGAGGCGCTGGACCTCATGATCGAGGAAGCCGCCTTCGATCCCTGGGCGCGGTCACTCAAGTGGCAGGCCGAGCCGGATCCCGAGCGGCTTGAGAATTTTTCGGTGCTCATCATCGGTGCGGGCATGGGCGGCCTCAATTCCGCCGTGCAATTGAAGCGGGCGGGCATTCATTTCCATGTCGTGGAGAAGAACGACGAGGTCGGCGGGACATGGTATGAGAACCGCTATCCGGGCGCGCGCGTGGACACGCCGAGCCGCTTCTACATGAACCTGTTCGGCGTCGATTTTGAAAATCCCTACGCCTACGGCACGCATGTCGAGAACCAGAAATTCTATACCTGGGTAGCCGACGAATTCGACCTGCGCGGCGACATCACGTTCAACACCGAAGTTCGCTCCATGGTGTGGAACGAGGACGACGCGATGTGGGAAGTCCATGTCGATGGCCCGGACGGTCCGCGCACGCTGCGCGCCAATGCGGTGATCAGCGGCGTCGGCTTCCTCAATCGCCCGAACATGCCGCAGATCGAGGGCATGGAGACCTTCCAGGGGGCGTCGTGGCACACGGCGCGCTGGCCCGACAATGTCGACCTGACCGGCAAGCGCGTCGCGGTCATCGGCACCGGCTGCACCGGCTATCAGCTCGTCCCGGAGCTGGTGAAGCTGGCCGGCCACGTCACCGTCTTCCAGCGCACGCCGCAATGGATGCTGGGCATCCCCGGCTATCTCGCCAAGCCGGTCATCGCTTCTGGCGAGGCGCCGCTCGTGGTCCTCTTGAATGGGATGACGACGACCAAAGAGGAATTGATTCTTTGGTCGGACCGCTTCCTCGCTCATGGCGTCGCGGTCCTGGCGCTCGACTGGCCCGGGACAGGCGAAGCCGCGACCGGGCAGC